>NZ_LXHX01000030.1:0-29088 GCF_001649495.1 Emticicia sp. MM
TTTTTCATAATTTTGTGTAGGAAAAGGCCGCCCCATTGGAGCGGCTTTTTTTATATCCAATAATCGAAAATGTAAACTAATTTAAAGGAAGTCTTCGCTAAAGGGGGACTCCAGTCCGAAGAGTTCCTTAGAAAAAACAACACAATGAACAACATAAAATTCTATAAATATCAAGGTACAGGCAACGATTTTGTGATGATTGATAATCGTGACGGTAGTTTTCCTGCCAGCCAAGAATACATTGAGCACCTTTGCCACCGCCGATTTGGAATTGGAGCTGATGGGCTAATTTTACTGCAAAATGATGCTGAATACGATTTCCGAATGGTTTATTACAACGCTGATGGTCGTGAAGGTAGTATGTGCGGAAATGGTGGACGTTGCACCGTTCGTTTTGCCGAAGATTTAGGTGTTTTTAAAGAAACTACAAAATTTATAGCTGTTGATGGCGAACATACTGCCCAAGCCAGTAAAAAAGTAATTTCTTTGAAAATGGGTGAAGTTCACAGCCTTGAGCGTCATGAAGCCTATGATTTTATGAATACAGGCTCGCCCCATTACGTAATGTATGTAACTGATATTGAGGCATTTGATGTATTTTCAGCAGGCAAAAAAATCAGATATTCACCCGAATGGGTAGCTCGTGGTGGTACAAACGTAAACTTTGTAGAAATCTTGAGTGATGACACAATTTATGTGCGAACTTATGAGCGTGGCGTAGAAGACGAGACCTTTTCGTGTGGCACGGGAGTTACAGCCTCTGCCCTATCAGCTTATTTGCGTCATGGTATGAGAAGCCCCATAAATGTGATTACGAAAGGTGGGAATTTACAAGTTTCTTTCAACGAAGATTTTACAGATGTGCATCTAATCGGGCCAGCCGTTAAAGTTTTTGACGGTATTTTGTAATCAGACAACCGATAAAATAGGTAAAAAAGCCTTGATATTCCATTGAAAATCGAGGCTTTTTGTATTATCAAAACATTTACTACAAAAAACATTGCATAATCAAACAGGAGTGCATAATTTCGGTAACCTAACAAAAACGAAAATACGATGACCGAATTTGTTTTAGCTATTGAATGGGAAGGCTTTGAAAAAGATAAGTATGTCCATACAGTTTTAGAAGATAATATTCTCCCACCCTACATTGCCCAATGCCGTTGGTTTGCGGGTAAGGCTCGCCAAATTAAGCAATTAAAAGTAAGAGATGCTGTTCATTTCGAGGATTTCATTTTCATGACTTTTGAATCGAGATATGAGGAAGGCGACAGTGAGTTATACCTTTTGCCCCTGTCATTTGTAAAAGAAGGGACACAAGAAATTCCTTCGAAAGGAATTCTGAGCAAAGCCAGTATGGACGATAATATAGGTCACCTTGTTGATGCCATTTATGATGTAACTTTCAGAAACGCCTTATTTTCAAGCATTTACCATAAACAATCTTATAATCAAATCAATGATGATAAACTTGTTTTCTTCAACGGAAAAGCATTCGTAGCCGAATCTGACGTCATTGATTCGCATTTGCCCAATATTGATTCATCAAATTCAGCAATGGTTTTTGGGGGTAAGTATTTCCTTAAACTTTACCGAAAACTTTTCACCGAAACAAATCCAGAAGCTGAAATGGTTGAGTTTATAACTCAGCACTCTGACTTCCGAAATATACCGAGATTTGCAGGCAGCATTACTTGGAAACGTGCCGATGTTTCTGAAATTACGTTTGCAGTAATGGTCGAAGTCATCAAAAGCGAAAAGGATGATTGGAGTATGACGGGCGATTATCTGAATGACTTCTTGCTGGCTTTTGTCGATGGAAATTTTCAGATTAAAGAATCGGTTTTCGGGAAAGTTGCTTTGCTTGCACACCGAACTGCCGAAATGCACAAAGCTCTTTTTGCCCTGCGTGGAGCTGGTACATTTAATGCTGAACCTTTCGACCGCCAATACCGGAGATTTTTGCACCAAAAAATGGAAAACCTACTCGAACGTCGATATAACTTATTGACTGATAACTATCTACGTCTCGACGAGCAGGCCCAAACTTTGGCATGGAAATTTATGGAAGCTAAAGATTTGATTCTTGATTTCGTTGATCAAGTGCTTACCCGTCCACTTTTTTCGTACCGAACTCGTATTCATGGCGATTATCACTTGGGGCAAGTTTTAGCAACCGAAAACGACTTGGTTATCATAGATTTTGAAGGAGAGCCAGAAAGTACAATTTCTGAGCGAAAAATAAAACATTCGCCACTAAAAGATGTAGCAGGTATGATTCGCTCCTATCATTATGCTGTTTCTGCAAAACTTTATAACTCAGCCGAAACCAGTGAAATAGATGAGCTGCAACTCCAACGTGCGGCCGACCGTTGGTATAAATTGATTAAAGATACTTATCTTGAAGAATATCTGTCTGTTTTTGGAAATCCACACCCGTTATTTAAAGATAACAATGAAATAAACTATCTTTTGCTCTTCCATTTACTCGAAAAAGCAGTTTATGAGATTGGCTATGAAGTAAATTATCGCCCAAGCTGGGTAAAAATTCCGCTTAAAGGCATTGCAGAGGTTTTGGCAGAAGTAGAAAAATTGAGAAGATAGAAGTAGTGGTATCCAATTTAGTAAAGCACTTTTAATGGGTTAGATAAAGAGTTATTTTTAATGAAAGAGTATTTTAAGCAAATTTTTGAACACGAGCATTGGGCAAATCTAAAAGTACTTGAAGGTATGATTTGTGCATCTGAAATTCCTCAACGTGTGATTGAGATTTTTTCGCACACAATTGCAGCTCAACGCATTTGGCTCGATCGAATAAATGGAAATGTAACTGAACTAAAAGTTTGGGAAGTTTTTGACACAAAAATTATGCTTGAACTTTTAGAAATCAATTATGATGACATCAACAAAATCATTAATAATCAAGATTTTGACCAGTTGATTGCCTACCAAACTTCAAATGGCCAGCATTTTACGAGCACAATCAACCAAATTCTAAGCCATTTGGCTCTGCACGCTTCCTATCATCGAGGACAAGTAGTTTTACTGCTTAAAGGTAAAATAGAAACATTACCAACAACCGATTTTATTCTTTACGTAAGATAAATTTTGAACGCTAAAGAAAACCAATTCAACAAATATGAATCATATCCCAAGCCTTGACGACATCAAAGAAGTTCACGAACGCATCAAACCGTTTATTCATCACACTCCGGTACTAAGTTCAACAAGTATCAACGAACTGGCTGGTTGCGAGATTTTTTTTAAGTGCGAAAACTTTCAAAAAATTGGAGCGTTTAAAGCCCGTGGTGGTATGAATGCTGTTTTGTCTTTATCGAAAGCAGAGCAAGAAAAGGGCATCACAACTCACTCATCAGGCAATCATGCACAAGCGATTGCTTTGGCAGCTAAAACGGTCGGAACTAAAGCTTATATTGTGATGCCAAGCAATGCACCTATTATCAAAAAAAATGGTGTAAAAGCTCTTAATGGTGAAATTATTGAGTGCGAACCAACACTTGATGCACGTGAATCAACAGTTCAACAAGTAATTGACCGCACTGGAGCAACGTTTGTTCACCCATTCAATAATTATGATGTAATTGCTGGACAAGCAACTGCAACAGTTGAATTAATTGCTGAAATTCCGAACTTGCAAATAATAATGGCTCCAGTTGGTGGAGGTGGACTTTTGAGTGGAACAGCTCTTGCAACGCATTATCTATTACCTAATGCTGAAGTAATTGCAGGTGAACCCGAAGGAGCAGCCGATGCAATTTTATCATTTAAGAGTGGGAAAATTGAGAAAGCACCGTATATAAATACCATTGCTGATGGCTTGATGACAAATCTGGGCGACAAAACGCTGGAAATTATCAGAATGTATGTAAAAGATATTATTTTAGTAAGTGATGATGAAATAATTGCAGCAATGCGATTAATTTGGGAACGCCTAAAGATTGTTATCGAGCCATCCTGTGCTGTTCCATTTGCAGCTTTACTGAAACAAAAGGAAAGATTTGCAGGAAAAAAGGTAGGTATTATTCTAACGGGTGGAAATATTGATTTAGGAAAACTTCCTTTTTAAATAGACACAAAAAGAGGTAAGTTTCACAGACTTACCTCTTTTTGTTATTATTCAAATAAATCTACAAACTCAAATTTTTCTCCATCAAAAAGCCCTAAATCACTAAGTTTGAGAGCAGGAATTACTAACAGAGCCATAAATGATAAGCTCATAAATGGAGAAATAAGTGTACTACCGAGCTGCTCTTTCACAAATCGGTCAATCATGGTATAGCTCTCTGCTACTTTATAACCATCATCACTACTCATCAGACCAGCTACTGGTAAACCTAATACACCACGTTTAGTATTGCTTACGGCAGAAACTCCCCCCTTTTCTCTGATAATCAGATTAATAGCTTCACAAATGGAAAAATCATCCACCCCAACCGCTATAATATTATGAGAATCATGACCAACTGAAGAAGCGATAGCACCTTCTTTTAAGCCATAATTATTGATAAAAGCGATGGCTGGTGGAGCAGTTTTATAGCGATTCAGAACAACTATCTTTAATATATCTTTTTCTAAATCAGCTACTACAAAACCATTTTCTATTTTGGGCTCTACAAAAACTTCATTCGTAATCAACTGTCCATCAATGGTTTGTATAACTCTCATTCGTTGCACATTTACAGGAGCAATAATTTCAATTTGTTTGGGTTCAATCAGTTCACAATCAAAATTATTGATTATTTCGCTTTGTAGATTTTCAATCAACGAAACACCATTTTCAGCAACTTTCTGACCATTGATATACGTCGTTTCGACATTGAAATCTTCCAAATTATCAACCAAAATAAAGTCACCCCAATCACCTTCTCTCAATAACCCAATATTCATTCGATAATGCAAAATCGGATTAATAGTTGCCATCCGAAGCACTTTAAATCTATCTATTCCATTGGCTATTGCTCTTTTAACAAGTTGATTGATGTGACCTTCAACCAAATTATCTGGATGTTTATCGTCGGAGCAAAACATCATATTGGCAAAATGTTCATCAGCTAAAGGAATCAATTCTTCAAAGTTTTTTGCAGCACTACCCTCTCGAATCAATATTTTCATGCCGAGTTTAAGCTTTTCTAATGCTTCACTCTTTGTAAAACATTCGTGGTCAGTTTCTATACCTGCTTCAATATATTTTTTTGCTGCCGCTCCTCTTAATCCAGGTGCATGACCATCAACAGGTTTATTGAATGCTTGTGCCAAAGCAATTTTCTGCATTACCAATGGGTCTTCATGCAAAACCCCAGGAAAATTCATCATTTCGGCCAAATAACCAACCTCCTTATAGGTAAATAAATGAGCAATATCTTTTGCTGTAATTTCGGCACCAGCGGTTTCGAAGCCCGTTGCTGGTACACAAGATGGAGCTCCAAAGCAAAATTTGAAAGGTACTCGTCGCCCATCTTCAATCATAAATTCAACGCCTTTTACCCCTAAAACATTGGCAATTTCATGAGGGTCAGAAACGGTACCAACAGTACCGTGAACAACTGCTAATCGAGCAAACTGTGCGGGTGTAAGCATAGAGCTTTCCACGTGTACGTGAGCATCAATCAGACCTGGTAGGATATATTTTTCTCCTTCTCTTTCTGCTCCTTGTAGATTTATTTGATGGATTCTACCATTTTCAATAATCAACGTTCCATAGGAAACAGTGCCATCAAACACATTTACTATATTAGCACTTAAATTTATCATTGATGAAATTTGGGGATTCTTATATTTTTGGTAAAATAAATCTTTTTTTGTAAAAAATATCAATTTCGTTTCAAATATTGTACAAAATGAGTTAAAATAAACAAATTGAGAAAAATTATTAATGAATTGTGACCGAAGCAGCGATTTTAGAGTCTAAAGAATGAAGTCACCCAAAATGATAGTTTGGAAGAGTGAACCTTTTAATTCAACAAATTACAGAGTGATTTCGAGGACTTCGCGGGGAACTATCGCATCGGAGTTTTTTAGCTCAATATACTATAAAAATAAAAAAGTCATCCAATAACATCAGATGACTTTAAGTCTATTTGAGTGAACCTTTTTGAATATTTTTGAAATAACAGCTAAGTGTTTTCTTACGCTATTATTTATCTGTGTGTATCTTTTGCGAACACTTAATTTACAACCAAAATCGTGCCAAATACCTATTAAATGGATAATTTTTAAATTCGCTACATTTCCATATCATATCAATCAGTTATCAATCAATTTTAATTTGAAGCATTTTTTGGCATAGATTTTGTTCTTTTATGAGCTATTTTTTGAATATTTTCCAATATTTATCAAACTTTGCGACTTTTGGCACTGTTTTAGACCTTTCATAAAATTCTTCAAAAAAACTGATACTTTTTAGGTCAACTAACGTTTAATACAATGAATGAAAAAACACCCTTCATTCGCATCAAAAATGACAAATAACAGTGATAACGTTTCACAGAGTTTCAATGAAAAAAAACGTAAAGATTTAATGGCAAGTTTGGCTATTGATGCTTTAGGGATGGTAACATATCTCATTCCTGCACTGGGCGAAGCAGCCGATGTGGTAATCGCACCGATTATTTCGGTTTTAATTTATGCAGTTCATCGAACTACATTTGGTGCTATCGCAGGTTTCTTAGAAGAAATAATTCCATTCACAGACATTATTCCGAGTGCTACCATTATTTGGTTTTATCGCTATTTCTTGAAAAGAGAAAGTACGTTTAATGAATTTATGGAGAGATTTAAAAAAAAAAATCCAATTATTATTAATAGTAAATAAGAGATTTTCTAAGTTAGAATAAAGAAAAAAGCGTCTCAAGAATAATTCTTGAGACGCTTTTTATATTTAGAGTAATTCTGTTTAGAAATGTCTTTCGCCAGGTTCACGCTTAGCCAGCATCACTGCACCAGCCATTGCCACCAAAAACAATACAGATATAAGCTCAAACGGCAATAAATATTCACCATAAAGAGACTGTCCTAAAATTTCAACCATTCCAGTTTGTGAATTAAAACTCGTAGCATCTATTTTCTCTTTTCCTGCTCTTCTTAGGAAAATAATCAAAATTCCACCTAACAAAAGAGCTGTCACGATAGCAGTTGTAATCAATTTATTATTCTTCATTTCATCAGTTTCTTGTTTCATATTCAAGAACATAATCACGAATAGAAATAATACCATGATAGCACCTGCATAAACAATAATATTAACTGCTGCTAAAAATTGGGCATTCAATAATATATAGTGAGCCGAAATTGAAAAGAATGTCACAATTAAATAAATGACACTATGCACTGGATTTTTCGACATTATAGTACCTAAAGCTCCAAAAAGAGTTAATACTGATAATATGGCGAATGTATAAAAAATTGGAGGTAAACTAAGTATATTTTGCATATTCTGGTTAAAATCTAAGGCTTAAAAAAATTACTTCCAAAGCTTCATGGCATCTTCTTTGGTCCAAGCATCTCTCTGGTAGCGTTGATTCATGTCTTCTACCAATTGGTCTTTCCCATAAATTACATCTGAACGGTCAGTAAATACTGGCACAAATTTGTCATGACGTAAATAAACAGCTTGTTTTGGGCAAGCTTCTTCACAAAGACCACAGAAAATACAACGTAGCATATTAATTTCATAAACCGCCGCATATTTTTCTTCACGATAAAGATGTTCTTCACCTTTCACACGCTCTTGTGCTACCATCGAAATCGCTTCAGCAGGACACGCTACGGCACAAAGCCCACAAGCTGTACAACGTTCACGTCCTTCTTCGTCTCTTTTTAAGATATGATGTCCACGAAAAACTGGTCCCAAATAGCGTTTTTGTTCAGGATATTCGATTGTAGGCTTCGCTTGAAAAAAGTGTTTAATCGTAATACCTAAACCTGTAGCAAGAGAAGGTAAATAACTTCTCTCAAACAAACTTAATTCGGATTTATCAGTTTTTTTTGCTCTATTAGTTAACTGCATAGTTTTAATGAGTGAATGAGTGAATGAGCGAATGAGCCTTTCTTAACTCATTGTTCAAAATCTCTCATTAATTGATAATTGTTAATTGATTTACGCTCCCATAATAGCGTTTTTCTTTTTCGGACGCATTGACCAGCCTACAGAAATTAGTACAACCATCAAAGCTAAACCGATCCAAATCCCAACCAATTTATACCCTGAAAGAATTGCTCCTGCTGTAATTATGAGGTTTGCAACTGCTAATGGAATTAAGCCTTTCCAACCAAGATTCATTAATTGGTCATAACGGAAACGTGGAACTGTCCAACGAACCCACATAAAGAAGAATATACCAAATAAGATTTTAGTAAACATTGAGCCAATTCCTACCAAAGTTGCTACGTTATGACCAACATTTGCTCCGAGAGCAGATATTAACTGACTTTCAACAAAATCCATTCCTGGGTAGTTATATCCACCGAAAAACAAACAAGCTGTTACTGCTGAAGAAGCAAACATGTTGATGTATTCTGCAAAAAGATAAAAACCTAATTTCATTGAGCTATATTCTGTGTGATATCCACCAACTAACTCAGTTTCGCACTCAGGTAAGTCAAATGGAGTACGGTTACATTCAGCAAATGCACAAACTGTAAATATTAAAAAACCAAGTGGCTGATAAAATACATTCCAATTGCCTCCGTGTTGTTGTAATACAATTTCACGAAGTGATAAAGTACCTGACATCATCAAAATAGCTATGATTGACATACCCATCGCCAATTCATAACTAATATTTTGCGAAGCCGCACGGATAGCACCTAACAAAGAAAATTTATTATTTGATGCCCATCCACCAATCATTACTCCGTAAACTCCAAGCGACACAACACCAAAAACGTATAAAATGCCAATATTGATTTCGATAGCTTGAACGAAAACTTCTTTACCTCCAATAATAAATGAATTTCCGAATGGTACAACAGCACTTGACATCAAAGCAGTGAACATTGATAAACAAGGCCCTAATATAAATAACCATTTATCGGCTTGTGCTGGAATAAAATCTTCCTTGAAAAACATTTTTCCAGCATCGGCGAGTGGTTGTAATAAACCACCCCAACCAGCACGATTCGGACCACGACGGTCTTGAATGTAAGCGGCTACTTTACGCTCAGCCCAAGTTGAATATGCTGCAATACCAAGTGTGATTGCAAAAATTACGATAATAATAAGAGCTTTCCAAAGAAACATACTTTCGGTTAGCCATTGTACAAAAGAACTCATAATTAAAAGTTTACGACGGGGTCGCCCGTGCGAATAGAATTTACGAATTACGATTTATATGTTGTCGTATCTTCGAGTAACTTTCCAAATATTTTAAACAAAACCTCAAAATTACTTTTTGAAATAACTTTCATTTTTTTGCTGCAATGCTTTGTAGTCTTCAGATTGCTTTATTTCGGCCATTTCATTGACATACGGACGAGAATCATCAATCTTTTTAAATTGAGATTCAGCCAATTTCAAGGCAAAATCTGGTTTTTTAATTAAATTTGAGCCGTATTTATTTGCTGAAATCACGGAAGCACGATTTACTTTCGTTGGCCCTTCAATTACCCAATCACTTGTTTTCTTCTTCTCGAATCGACAAGTGTTACAAATAAATTCTTTTACCTCACCCCATTCATTTTTGCGGGCTGTCACACGAATTACTTCGTCTCCACGATACCATAATTGCACGTTTCCGCTACATTTATCGCAATCACAATGGGCATCAACTGGTTTAGAAAACCATACACGATTTTTGAAACGGTAAGTTTTATCAGTTAAAGCACCGACTGGACAAACATCAATTACATTTCCTGAGAAATCATTGTCAATTGCACGACCAATGTAAGTTGAAATTTCGGCATGGTCACCCCTTCCCATTACGCCATGAACACGGCCATCAGTAATTTGGTCAGCCGTATAAACGCAACGATAGCACAACACGCAACGTGTCATGTGCAGTTGTACGTAAGGACCAATATCTTCTTTCTCAAACGTACGACGCTCTTCTTGATAGCGAGTTGTACTTGTCCCATTTTCAAAAGCAAAATCTTGTAAATGACACTCACCTGCTTGGTCACAAACGGGACAATCAAGTGGGTGATTGAGTAATAAAAACTCAACGACTCCTTTGCGAGCTTCTACCACTTGTGGATTGGTGAAGTTTTCAACCACCATACCATCTTGTACAGGCGTGATACACGAAGCAACCAATTTAGGCATCGGACGTGGGTCTTTTGCTGAACCAGCCGCAACTTTCACCAAACAAGCACGGCATTTTCCACCCGAACCTTTGAGTGGTTCATAGTAGCACATGGCTGGCGGTGCTACTTCTGGGCCAATCTGGCGAGCAGCCTGCATAATGGTTGTTCCTGGAGCAACTTCTACTTCCACACCATCAACAGTGACTTTAAACATTACTGGTTTTATATCTTCCATCAGTTTTTCTGATAATAAACTTCTTTTCTACTAAAAATAAACTGCTTTGGTTATCGAATTAGACTAAAACTGCACCTGCATAAACAGCACCTGCTTTAGTAGCTTCTATTGGATGTTTTATATGCCATTCAAACTCATCACGGAAGTGACGAATTGCACTGGCAACTGGCCAAGCGGCTGCATCACCCAATGGACAAATGGTATTTCCTTCGATTTTTTTCGATACATCAACTAATAAATCAATATCACTCATAGAACCTTTACCATGTTCGATACGATTTAATACTTTTTGCATCCAGCCTGTTCCTTCACGACATGGTGAACATTGCCCGCAAGATTCATGCTCATAAAACCTTGAAAAATTCCAAGTATTACGAACAATACAAGCTGTTTCGTCAAAAGCGATGAAACCTCCTGAACCTAACATAGTACCAGTTGCGAAACCACCATCTGACAAAGATTCATAAGACATTAATCTATCTTCACCATTCGCATTTTTCAAGAATAATGCACCTGGAACAATCGGCACTGATGAACCACCAGCTACAACTGCTTTCAATCGATGACCTGTGCGAACTCCACCACAATATTCGTCAGAGTTTAAGAATTCATCACAAGAAAGCCCGAGTTCGATTTCATAAACACCTGGTTTGTTGATATGACCTGATGCTGAGATTAATTTTGTACCAGTACTTTTGCCCACACCGACAGCGGCATAAGCCTCGCCACCATTATTAATAATCCAAGATACCGTTGAGATTGATTCAACGTTATTTACTACGGTTGGACTTTGGTATAGTCCTTTTACAGCTGGAAAAGGTGGCTTATTTCTTGGGTTTCCACGCTTTCCTTCGAGTGATTCTAAAAGGGCAGTTTCTTCTCCACAGATATATGCACCACCACCTGGTTGTACTACTAATTCTAAATCATAACCACTTCCAAGTATATTCTTACCTAAGAAACCAGCAGCTTTTGCTTCTTCGATGGCTTTTTCAAGAATACGAATTACATACATCAACTCACCTCTAACGTAAATGAATGATTTGTTTGCACCAAGAGCATAGCTTGAAATAATCATCCCCTCAACTAATAAGTGAGGAATGGTTTTCATTAAATAATGGTCTTTGAAGGTACCTGGCTCTGATTCATCAGCATTGCAAACTAAATAACGTGGCACTCCTTCTGGCTTTGCCAAAAACGACCACTTCATTCCCATCGGGAAACCTGCCCCTCCACGTCCACGAACGCCAGATTTCTTGACTTCTTCTACAACCTCATCAGGAGTCATTTTTTTCAAGGCTTTCTCAACGGCAGTATAACCGCCTTTCTTACGATAAACCTCAAGAGTCTCGATTCCTGGTGTACTACAATGTTCGGTTAATATTTTTAGTGACATATCTTTTTAATTCACGAAATCGTTTAAAATTATGCTGGAATCAATAACATTTCAGCTTCAGAGATTGACTCTGGCAATGGTAATCCTTCTAACTCTAAGCCTTCAAAGTGAAATTTAATAGCTTCATATATTAAAGTCTCTGCTTCTTCTTTTGTTGTGCCTGTTACCCCAACTCCTGGAATGTCAGGTGCATAAGCACCAAATCCAGTAGCTGTTTTCTCAAATATAATAATATATCTTTTCATACATCTAATTGAGCTTGTCGTAAAATATTCTTATAAGTCCCGATTGGTACATCATCTGAAATTTTATGATAGGAAACTGTAACTAAGCCTGATTTATTAGAATTTTTCAATTGTCGATGACTGACGTACTTCATACCAACCATCTTTCTCTAATAAATCCATTAATTGTTTCCACTTTATAGCCATCTTTTACTCATTACTTAGAAAGTTCTTCAATAATTTCATCAACTTTCTGATTGTTCAAGTGCATATAATATTTTTCACGAATTTGGAAACATGGTCCCCAACCACAAGCAGCCAAACATTCTACCTCTTTCAAAGTGAAAAGACCATCGGCCGTTGTTTCACCCTTCTTAATACCCAATTTCTGTTGAAGGTGTCCGAATACTTCTTCTCCTCCCATTAATACACACGGACCTGTACGACAATATTCGATCACGTGCTTACCAACTGGTTCTAAATGAAACATCGTATAAAACGATGCAACCTCATATACTTCAACTGGTTTTATAGACAATAAACTTGCTACATAATCCATTACACCTTGACTCATCCAGGCAAATTGTTCTTGAGCTAAATGCAAAACGGGTAACAAGGCTGATTTTTGTCTTCCTTCTGGATAACGTGCTATTATTTCTTGTACTTTCGCCAGTCTTTCGGGCGTAAAAACTATATTATTATTCTCAGTCATTGTATAATCTTTTATTAAGCATCTAACTCTCCAGCAATTACATTTAAGCTACTCATAATTACGATGGCATCAGAAATTGACACGCCTTTGCACATTTCTGGGTATGCTTGATAATAAATAAAGCTCGGACGACGGAAGTGTAAACGATATGGAGCTCGACCGCCATCACTTACCAAATAAAAGCCAAGTTCACCATTCCCACCTTCTACTGCATGATACACTTCACCCGCAGGAGCATCAATTTCACCCATTACGATTTTGAAATGGTATATCAAAGCTTCCATATTTTTGTAAACATCATGCTTTGGAGGCAAATAGTAGTGATTTTCGTTGGCATAGTATGGACCTTCAGGGAGATTTTCAAGAGCCTGTCGAATAATCTTCATACTTTCCCACATTTCTTGGTTACGCACCATGAAACGATCATAAGTATCTCCGTTGTGACCAACTGGAATATCAAACTCAAAATCTTGGTACGAAGAATAAGGCTCCATCACACGAACATCATAATCAACACCTGCCGCACGTAAGTTTGGCCCGGTAAAACCGTACTCTAATGCTCTTTCGCCAGTAATTGCTCCAACATTTACAATTCTATCAACAAAAATACGATTACGATTGAAAAGCTTTTCAAACTCAGTCAATACTTTTGGTAAACTATTGTAAATTAAATCCTTAATTTTAGCGATTGCAGTTGGAGACAAATCTCTTTCCATTCCGCCAATTCTACCCATATTAGTTGTTAGACGAGCACCGCACATTTCTTCGTAGATTTCATATATTTTTTCACGTTCTTGGAAAACATATAAGAAACCAGAGTAAGCACCTGTGTCAACACCTAAGATTGAATTACAAATAATGTGGTCAGCAATACGAGCCAACTCCATCATAATTACACGAATATATTCTGCCCTTTTCGGTACAGTTACGCCCAAAAGTTTTTCTACTGTCATGTGCCAACCCATGTTGTTGATTGGTGAGGAACAGTAATTCATTCGGTCAGTAAGAGTCGTAATTTGGTAGAAAGGACGACGCTCAGCAATTTTTTCAAACGCACGGTGAATATAACCGATTGTTTGCTCGCCCGAAACGATTTTCTCCCCATCCATCTTCAAGATATTTTGAAAAATACCATGCGTAGCTGGGTGAGTTGGCCCAAGATTTAAAGTAGTAAATTCAGTATCTTCAACTATCGGTCTATTTAAGGCCAAAGCATCTGATGTATTTTTTGGTATTAGTATGTCTTCCATAAAACCCCTATCCCCTAAAGGGGGACTAATAATGAAAAGTATTTATTATTTTATATTACCCATTAAACACCCCTTCAGGGGCTGGGGGTGATTTATCTTCCAAACAAGGCGTCAATCTTATCTTCACGAGTGGCATCTTCGAGTGCATATTCTTTACGCATCGGGAAATAGTCCATTTCTTCGATATTCAAAATTCTGATAAGTTTTGGGTGACCATCGAAAAGAATTCCGAAGAAATCGTAGGTTTCTCTTTCCATCCAATTGGCGGTCGGCCAGACTGTTGTTGCGGTTGGAATATGTATATCATCTTGCGACAAGAAAACTTTGATTCGAATCCTTACGTTATTTTCAAGGCTATGGAGGTGATAAATCACACCAAACTCAGCACCTTGATTATCAGGCAAATGAATACCTGTCAAATCGGTTAAGAAATTAAAACGAAAAGTTTCGTGTTGCTTTAAATACTCAAGAAGCGAAATAATATTCTGACGATTAGTAGTAAGGGTAAGTAATCCCCAAGGCTCTTCAAAAGAGTGGGTATTTTCTCCAAACTTTGCTACTATATCTTCAGCTATTTGTTGATTAGTCATTCTAATTCTAAAATTTAAACTTTCTTCAATAAGAAATCTATACTTTACTGAATGTTGTAAGATTCTAACAAAGCTTGATATTCGGAAGTATTTCTTCTGCGAAGTGACTCATTGACAGCCAATTCTTGAATTTGCATTAATCCATCTAAGATTTGTTCTGGACGTGGTGGGCAGCCTGGCACATATACATCTACTGGTATTACACGGTCAATACCCTGCAATACTGAATATGTATCAAAAACTCCACCACTGGAAGCACAAGCACCAACGGCTATCACCCAACGAGGTTCTGCCATTTGCAAGTAAACTTGCTTTAGAACAGGTGCCATTTTTTTGGCGATTGTTCCCATTACCATCAATAGATCGGCTTGGCGTGGTGAGAAACTTGGACGCTCAGAACCAAAACGAGAAATATCGTAGTGAGCACCCATTGTTGCCATAAACTCAATTCCGCAACAAGAGGTTGCGAATGGCAATGGCCATAATGATTTACTACGGGCAATTCCGATTACTTTTTCAAATGAAGTTGCAAAAAAGCCAGAACCTTCAAATCCTTCGGGAGCTTCTATTGTTTTTATTTGATTACTCATGTTTTCTAATTATCAATAGTATAATTGTAGTGCTACAATTGCTATTATTTCAACTATGTGTTAAGTTAATTTGTTTTGGTAAAAACAAATTATTAATCTCTTTCCCAGCTTAATACACCTTTACGAATGATATAGTAAAAACCAGCCATCAAAAGTGTTAGGAATACAACCATTTCGGTAAAGCCAAACCAGCCGAGCTTTTTGAAATTTACTGCCCAAGGATACATAAAGATCACCTCAACATCGAAAAGTACAAACAAAATGGCAGTGAGGAAATATTTGATTGAAATCGGTGTACGGGCATCTCCTTCGGAGTCAATACCGCACTCAAACGGAGCATCTTTTAATTCACTGTTTCTTTTTGGGCCTATTGCGTGGGTTACAATCATCGTTGTGACAATAAACCCGATAGCTGCTATAATAAGCACCAAAATTGGGAGGAAATCTGAAGGCAAATATTCTTTCATAAATCAATAATTAACAGTAGTCAAAGGTTTTATAAATTTGTTATTAACGGCTTTTTACTACTTCCCATCTTTTATGTTCCAAAATTACTATTGTTATGCTAAGAAACAAAATAAAAAAGGGGTGAAAATATTTTCACCCCCGTTTTTATTTAATGATTACTCGTGAAGAGGCTTCATAAGAACCACTTACCAAACGAATGATATAAATACCTTTTTCTAATTGTCGTAAATCAAGCGGACGTTTTTCTTTTAAATCGCTGATTATACCTGAGTATACTTTTTGTCCTGCAAGTGTAAAGACTGCTATTTCGGCATTTGGGTTGTCAGCAATTGTCTCAATAGTAAATTGTCCATTGGAGTTCGGATTTGGATAAGCTCGGAATCCTTTATCGAGATAAGGGACGAATACATTTACAGGATTTGAAAATTGTGAATAGCATACTAATTCTTTATTATTTGCTAACGAATATTTCATTCCCATCCGAACAGAATAGTTTCCAGATGTACTGGCTTTTAAAATAGCTGAAACCGTAGAAAGGTCTTCGTTATCTTTCTTCCAATTGAAAAACTGGGCTGAATTATTATTTCGCGAAATCGCTAAAAGTTGAAAAGTACCATCAATACTAATACTTGGAACTGCAGGAGTTTCTTTGACTGTCACCTCAAATGATGTTGGTTTAGACAAACAATTTTTATCGTCTTTTATACGTAGGGTATATATCCCTGCTTTATCAACAGCAATACCTTTTGAAATAGCACCTGTACTCCATGTGTATGCTACGGCATCATTCGCAATTAAAGATAAACTTGTACCTTCACAAATCGTACTCATTCCATCACTTGTTGAAATTATTGCAATTGGAGATGGAATATATTTTAATTTAATTGTATCAGGAGAGGATTCACACCCATTTCTATCTCTAATAGATAAACTATATGAACCTTCTTTTACGACATATATTTCTCTTGATGATTCTCCAGTACTCCATCGGTAGCCTTGAGCTGACTCAACTTGGGGAGATAAACCTACAACATTTCCTTCACAAAACTTATCAACTCCATCAGCTTTAATCTTCACTATCGGGAGTGCATTTACAGTGACTTTCTTCGAAATCAATTCCGAACTGCATCCAAAACTATCTTTCACACGCAATGTATATATACCATCTGTACGTACATTGATTGTTTTGCTTGTTGCACCCGTACTCCATAAGTAAGAAGGAAAATCATTTTCAGGAAAAATGTTCACACTCTTTCCGAGACAAAAAGTTGTCTCACCATCTGCTATAATTGATGAAGACGGGCGTGGACGAAAATTTATATCAATGGAAGATTGTGATTCACATCCATTTTGTCCTCTTATGCGTAGATTATATGAACCTGCTTTATTTACTGTTATACGTTTTGTGTTTTCATTTGTACTCCATTGATAGGAAATACCATCATTATTTGTTGTAAAGAGTTCTACCGATTCATCGGGACAAATAGGTAAAGATTTACTTACACTAATGACATTAAAGGGTGATGGCAAAACATTCACGTTCACAGGATTAGACGCTGGTGAAACACAGCCGTTGATTGAATAATTTACTACGGTGTAATTTCCAGCCCCACGGGCAACAATTGATTGTCCCCTTTCGCCATTACTCCAGAGGTTTCCTCCATTTACATTTGAAGTCAGAACAACTCCTTGTCCATCACAGAAAGTAGTATTTCCATTCGCAGTAATAGTAGGTTGACTTACATTATTATTGGTTGAAAGGGTGATAGGCTGTGAAAAAACGGTATTCCCAACATCATCTTGGGCTTTGAATGAAAATGTTCCATTCGTGACAGTTATAAAATTTGCAGTGCCACCATTACTCCACTTATAAGCAGAATAACCACTTGTTGTGACTGTAAACTTGTTAATAGTAGTATTTGGGTTACAAATAATATTAACAGGTGGCAAATTTCTTGGAGCCAGCGGCTGTGAATTCGCAAAGAAATTACCATCTAAATAGTTATTCCAATAATCTGCGGCCGACCATAATCCGTCATTATAAAAATGTATGCCATCTGCTCTTTGATTTGAACCAACAATTTCGTCAGTCATGGGGCCAGCAAATACATTTGCTATACGTTGAATAGTTAAGTTCTGTCCTTCAATAACTGTTGGTAAAATTGTAGGGTTTCTTGAAGAACGAGCAACGACCCAAGCTAAATCTCCTTTTTTTGAGTCTGATCTACTTTTTTCGATAACAGTCCGTAAATTATTATAATAATTTTCTGCACTTGAATTACCATCACTCTCGCCTTGTTGCCATAAAATCCCTCTCACCCCTGTTCGTGTTGCAAAGTGTTGAAGTGCAGCTTTCATACCTCTATAGGGCATTCCTTCTACTCTTACAAATGTAGGTAATTCGGTTCTTAAATCTTGTCCATCAGCAGAGCGTCGCCAAACCTCACAGCTCAATCCTCCTAAAGCAGCACCATAAAATAAAACGGGGACATTAAGTTTTTGTACGAGTTTATCGCCAAGTTTGGCCCAAAACCATGGAACATAGTTATAAGGAGCCATCTTAGTATTATTACCCATCTGAGAAAACTGAAAAGGTAGTGCCTCTTCATTCAGATTTGGGTCATAATAGTTAATAACCGAAACTCTATCATCTGATGCTCCGATTGTTGCACCTGAGTAAGACTGGTCTCCTTGAGCATTAGACTGGCCAGCTACAATAAAAACTTCTCCAACCCCAACTCGCTCAAGCGTTGTATTCGTCACTACATTACCATTGAGGAACCCTCTAACTTCAATATTATACCAACCGCCACTTAGCTGAAGTGTTCCACTAAAAATACCATTATTACGAAAATCTTGAACAGCGTTCCAGCCAGTCTCGGAGCCTTGTCCTGCCCAAACTGGTACTGCTCTTGCCTCTATCCTATCAAGTTGTTGGAAATAACTGCCAGCTATGTTGATATTGGCTTGATTCTGGTTATTTCTTTGGAAAACTATGCGTGAAACGGGGAAGGTAATTTGTATTTGTGAATAAGAATCTAAAAGAACAATATTCATCAACAAAATTAACCAATTCCTTAAATAATTCATTCTTAAACGGATTAAGGTTCATTGCCTTTTACAAATTTACAACAGACAACAGCTATAATCAATATGGATTAGATAATCTTGAATAAAAAAGTTATTTAATGGCAAAAATCTACGTTTTATTCAATATAAACTCGTTTAATTACATTAAAATTATCGGCTTTAACGTTAATCAACATTCCCCCCCTTTGCATATCTGACAAATCGAAAGTTTTTCTGGTTTCAAAACTTGGTACATCAAAGCTTTTCAATTTCACACCTTTCAAATCGTAAATATCTACTACTGCATCTTTCAAGTCTTCTTGGGTCTCTATATTGATTATAGACTTTGGTGCTGGATTCGGAAAAACACTCATTCCTTGCATTGACGGGTCTATCTTGAATCGATAGGTATTCGAAAGAGGTGAAAAACATCGGAGTGTTCTTCCACCGCTCAATTGATATAAAATCGAACCTTTTACCGCATAACTACCATCAGTTTTTGCTTTTAAGGTACGAGTTGAGTTTTGAAGTAATACATTATCCTTATACCACTCAAATTTGACATCGAAAAGGCCACTTGCCAGTGCTTCAAGTGTAAAAGTGCCTGTCTGCAAAACACTAATTCCTATCGGAGATGGCTTAACTACTACTTCCATTTCATCTGATGGAGGAGATACACAGCCATTTTGATCAACCGTTTTTACTGTAAAAAAGCCAGAAGATGAAATTGTTTGCTCTTTTGAGGTCTTTGCATTACTCCATTGGTATCCTTGACTTTCAGGAGCGGAAAGGCTTACATTATCTCCATCACAAAAAATAGTTGGACCGCTCGCCAATATTCTTGGTTTGGGCGGCAGAGGATTTACTTTTATCTGAATAATATTTGACGATGCCTGACATCCAAATTCATTTCGTGCAGTGACAAAATATTCACCTGATTTACTTACCTGCAAATTAAAATTTTTATCGCCAGTATTCCATGTTATGTTGTTTGTTATATCTGATGTAAGCCTAACCGATTTATCAGAACAAAATACAATAGGTCCGTTTGGAATGATAACTGGTCTTGCTGGAGCAGGATTTACTGTTATTTTTATACTTGGTGAAATTCCCTCACAACCAAATTCATTTTTTGCACGGGCAAAGTAATCTCCAGCTTGATTGACGGTTATTGTTGTATTTGTTTCACCATTACTCCATATTAGATTATTATTCACATTTGAAGTAAGTTTTACTGACCTATCAGCACAGAATGTGGTTTCTCCTTCCGCTGAAATACGCACATCTGGTTTTGGCAAAATATTAACTGAAACTCCTTCTGACTGTACAAAACAACCTAAGTAATTTACCTGACTCACTGTATAAAAACCATTTTGACTCACATTAATTGATTTAGAACTTGCTCCTGTACTCCAGAAAATATCTTGTTCAACATTTGAAGTTAGTCGAACACTCCCTCCTTCGCAGAAACTCGTCGCCCCCTCTACTCGAATGTTTGGTCTGTTATTAATTGAAAGGGAGGAGTAATTAGCCAAAGGAGTATAATAAACATTTCCAAGATAATCGACTGCTCGTCCACGATAAAAGCCCGTTGAAGTTTCAAGGGCAATATTATTTGATAAATCACTAAAACCATTTGTCCAATAATATTCCTTAAACCCATTTGGCATGAATATTCTGAGCGGATTCTGGGAATTTTCAACATTACATCTTAAATCAAAATACAGCGGACTTGATGGAGGTATTGGCGTTGCCTTTGAAAAGAAGTTCAAATCCAGTTTTGTATTCCAAGCTTGGGCTAATTCTAATAAACCACTTCCAAAAAAATGAACCCCATCAGTTCTACCACCAATCTGGTCTGTATCAGGTCCTTCAAAAGTATTTGGAAAATTTCGTATTACTTGATTTTGAGCATCAATAACAGGCTGGTAAGTTCCCGAACTCACTCGACTAACTCTACAAACCATCCAGTTAATATTTTTTCCAGTATCACTTCTACTTTTTGAAATTACATACTCTAAATATTCACGATACTGCTGAGTTGTTGTGCGTTTGTCATTATCTGTTTCGCCTTGATGCCACAAAACTGTTCTCACACCAAACATATTGGCGTAATAATGTAGTGATTTTTTTAGATTCTCATAAGGATAACCGGGCAGAGCAAAATTTCCAGAATAAAAGTCCTGTCCTCTTTCGCCATCAGCACTTTTTCTCCAAGCTTCAATTCCCATTGCTTCAAAACCTGAATTAATGAACAAAATTGGTACATTCAATTTTGCAGCCAATAAGTCTCCAAGTTTTCCCCAACACCATGAACCGTTGCCCAATGGAGCTATTTTTACATTTTCAGTAATCTGAGCTATAACAGGAAAAGGTGGTTCTTTTATTTGCCCATAAGAAAAGAAATTTGTGACACAATTAACTCTATCATCTACCGCAGGCGGATTCCCTCTATTTTCATATCCTTGGGCATTTGACTGCCCAGAAATAATCAAAACTTCGCCAATTCCAACCTTTTCAACGGTAGATATACCAATTATTTCAGTACCTCTCAATGCCCTTACTTCGAGTTTGTACCAACCCGCTTGGGCAAAAATATTGCCTATAAAAGTGCCGAAATTGGGGTTTACGGCAATTGCCGTCCAGTCAACGGAATTACCACCATTGATTGGAGTTAGTCGTGCATCAATTCTTTCAACTCGGGACTGAAACGTACCCGCAATAGGAATCATACCTGTATTTGAGGCATTTCTTTGAAAAACTGCCCTATTTACAGGAAATGAAATTGCTATTTGAGCAAAAACAGTTGTATGCACCAAGAGAAATAAACTTAAAAAAGTTTTTTTCATGGCGAAATAATTAAATTAAGGTTCACTCAGATTATTAATCGGAGTTGTGTGTTGAACAAACAAAAACATATATGAAGCCATATATGTTTATTTAAATTATCTTTCTAAGTTTTGCCAAATCAAGTCTTTCAATTCGTCAATTCCTTGATTGGTAACTGCCGAGAAAAAAACATAAGGCAAATCTTCTGGGATTTTAGTTTTTATTTTCTTGATTTGCTTTTCATCAATCAAATCAATCTTTGAAATACTCAGTACTCTTTTTTTGTCCAGCAATTCTGGATTATACAATTTTAATTCTTTGAGAAGGGTTTTGTATTCTTTCATTGGATTCTCAGCATCGCCCGAAACTACAAACAGCAAAATTGAGTTTCTTTCGATGTGTCTTAGGAAGCGAAGCCCAAGTCCTTTTCCGTCAGATGCTCCTTCGATAATTCCAGGTATGTCGGCCATTACAAACGACTTGAAATTTCGGTAAGCAACAACTCCAAGGTTTGGGGTTAAAGTTGTAAAAGGGTAATCGGCAATTTCTGGTTTAGCAGCCGATACCGTAGAAAGCAGTGTTGATTTTCCAGCATTTGGGAAGCCTACAAGGCCCACATCTGCCAAAACTTTTAATTCTAAAATTATCCATAACTCTTGACCAGGGTCGCCAGTTTGATGATATTCGGGTGCTTGGTTAGTTGAGTTTCTGAAATTCCAGTTTCCCAAACCACCTCTTCCTCCTGGTAATAATATGATTTGTTGCCCATCTTCGGTAACTTCTCCCATTATTTCACCAGTTTCGGCATCTTTTGCAATTGTACCAAGTGGCACTTCGATAATATGGTCTTCTCCTTGTCGACCAGACCTACGTCCACCTTCACCTGCAACACCGTGTTGGGCTTTAATGTGTTTTTGATACTTTAAGTGTAAGAGTGTCCAATACTGAGAATTTCCACGTAAAATTATGTGTCCACCTCTTCCACCATCGCCACCGTCAGGGCCACCATTAGGCACGTGCTTTTCACGTCTAAAGTGTCTCGACCCAGCACCACCATTTCCTGAAACACAGTTTATTTTTACGTAATCAATAAAGTTACTCGTCATAGCTTAATTCAATATCTCAATGTACAATATGGGGTATTTTAAATGATATTATTAGTTTAAAATACCCTAATTTTCTCTATTTACAAGAAAAATAATTACTTTTTTGCTTCATCTATTGCGGCACAAATCATGCCAAATATACTTTCTACTTCGCCTATTCCGTTGATTTTCACTACTTTATCTTGTCCTTGATAAAAAGGTAAGACATGAATAGTTTTAGTGAAATACTCATCAATTCGTTTGATTAGCTTATCTTCGTCATCGTCAGCTCTACCGCTTACTTTCTTTCTCTCAGCAATACGATTTTTTATTTCAGCTTCTGTAACATCTAATTGTAAAACCAAATCAATTTTTTCGTTCTTTCCTTCTAAAAATTTATCCAGTGCTTCGGCTTGTGCAACTGTGCGTGGAAATCCGTCAAATATAAAACCAGTCGCATCTGGATTATTTTGCACTTCTTCTTCCAGCATATCAATTGTAATTGAATCAGGAACCAAAAGCCCGTCAGCCAAAATTTGTTTCACTTTTTGCCCCAAAGCCGTATTCTGACTAATGTGCATTCTGAACATGTCACCTGTCGAGATATGAGCTAATTTGTATTTATCAATAATCTTTGCCGACTGAGTACCTTTACCTGCCCCTGGAGGGCCGAATATTACTAAATTAAACATATTTTATTGGTTCTTAAACAATTAAGAGGTTTAGTTCTATTAAAATTCTTAGTTAAAAGAGTATTAACGACAAAAATAAAAGCAATTTTTAGAAATTGTATCTTTTCATGTAAATAAATTATCAAACAATAATAAAGAAGCCTAACTAAAATTTAGTTAGGCTTCTTTATTATTGTTCTTTTACTTAGTTTTTAGGCTGGGCTCCACCATTAGGGGAGTTATTGTTTGGTGGCGTAGTACCACCCGCAGGAGATGTAGTTCCACCATTAATACTTTGCAATACTTGCTGAGCTTTTGTATTAGTTGGGTCGTACTTCAAAGCGAAATTCATGTATTCAGTTGCTTTGGCTGGGTTTTTCTCAACTAATAATGCTTTGTATCCTAAATAGCCATAGGCTTCTGAGAAATATTTCGCATTTTTCACATCTGCCTTATTGGCATCAGTTGATAGTGCTATATATTTTTCATAATAAGGGGCTGCCGAGAATGTACTATCGACTGTTGAGCCTAAAGCATATTGCTTCGCACGTGCTTTTTGCATATATGGAAACAACCAAGTGTCTTTATATAATTCAATTACTTTTGAATAAGTTGTATCCGCTTTAGTGAAGTTTCTATCACGCATGTAAGCATCTGCTAAATTATAATAATCAGTTGCAGTACCACCTTTTTTAGAAGTTGATATCATTTTCTCGTATGCTTCAGCAACTTTTTTCCAGCTTTTGTTAACTTTATGAATATTCACAATTGCACCGTTATAGTCAAAAGTTGAATCCCCTTTTTCAATAGCAGTCTCCATATTGATAATTGCTAATGAATCATTCAATTTTTTATTCGCATCATCTTTGATACAAGCATAAGCACGGCCTAACATTCCCCAGTCAGAAGCTAAATGACGTTCTTTCTCTGCTTTATTCAAAAACTCTGTAATATTCTTTACACCTTCCGCACAATCACCTTTTTCTGTTTGAATATAACCTTTCAGACGATATTTAATTGGGTCTTTTTCTGTATCAAAAATCTGGTTTAATACAGCCAAAGCACCTTCATAATCCTTGCTTGCAAATGCTAACTTAATATAACGAAGTTTTTCAGCTGGGGTTGCTTCACTCTTATCAAGAGATAATTTTGCATTTTTAGCTGCTTGTCCAAAGTTACCAAATGATGTAAACAAATTACTTAAATAATAGTAAGCTGGTGCATAGTCAGGGTCAGCAGCAATTGCCTCATTAAAGAATCCTTGTGCTTTTTGATATTGCTTACCTTGATACCATACACGACCCATCAATGTTTTAATTTTCGCCAATTTTTGACCCATGTTAGCTGCATTTTCCAATGCAGTCATGGCAGCACCACCATCATTTTTAATCAAGTATGCCTTTGCCATTGCAATGTAATAATCAGGATTGTTTTTTACCTTTTGCAAATCTAACGCTGCCTGTATATTTGTAACAGCTTCAGCAGGGTCGTTTACTTTTTCAGATAAAGCATAGGCTTCTCCGATACGAAACAAAACATCTGCATTTTTGTTTTTGGTATCTTTTTTAATCAAATCAAAGTCTGCTTTCGCTCCAGCTCTATCACCAGATAATAATTTAATGGTAGCTAAACCAACTCGATTTAGAGGGTCAGGTTTCTTTTCGTTAGTCGCAGCACCTTTGGTAAAAGCCTCTGTTGCTTTAGCTAAATCAACTTGACCATCTTGTAGATTTAGGTAATAATAACCCAAATTGTAGTAATTTTCTGCCGTAGGTGCAGTAGATGCCAATTGCTTGAAAATGGTTTCAGCAGCATTGTATCGCTCAGCATCCAAATTTCTCAGTCCGTCCTGCACAGTTTGTGCCATTGTGTGGAACGACAACGTCAGCACAGCCATTGCTGCCACTGCCAAAGATTTCAAAATCTTGTTCATTTTCACTCTAAAAGTTAGGTTTACAGATCCTTTGTTTTAATTAAAAGTAAGCAAAGTTAAATAAAATGTCGTTTAGATAAAAAAATATTTTTCCCTCTTAACTATTTATTCTTTTGCTATTTGTTGATTAGACAGTTTTTTGTTTGGAGAGTTATCTAAAAATTTGTTAATAATTCGTTAAACATTAGCGATAACTTCACACAAAAAATCAAAATTATTGGACGCTTCCTATTGGTTTTTTCTCAATAATTATTTCACGTTCGTACACGTAATAAGGTAATAAACCCGATTTTTCAACCACTAATTGTCCAACGTAGGCACAACAAAATCTGATAAAAGCACTTGTTAGACCATACCCCTTCTTAGTATGTAAAATTACTCTTCGCTCAAATGGATATTTTCGAGCTTTTAAACTCGCAGTTGTTGGTGTGTAATAATCATTGGGTGTTTTAACATCAGAAATTCCGACAACATGAACGCTATTTATAAAATTCTGACTTTTTGAGTCATCGATATCGCTTATCCAATTTCCTCCAATTACACCAATAGCATTCTTATTCTTCTTAATGTATTCTATTACATCTTTATTGCCATCCGCTGCAAAAATATTAGCTTTCTTAATATCACTGATACCAAGTTTACCCATCATGTAATTCAAATTACTTGAACTACTATTATCGAAAACTAATTTTATATCGGTGTTTTGTTTACCTTCAAACATTGCCTTCAAATCTGCAATCGAAAGTTTTTTAATCGAACTTTCCAAATTACTTATGATTGCAACCCCATCCAAAGCCATTTTCGCAGGAAGATATGGGATATTATTACTTGTATAAACAGATTGTTCTCCAGCGGTTGCCTCACGGGTAACAATAGCGATATTCACTGAGTCATTTATCATCAACGACATTGCTCGTTGTTCTGGCATGTAAATTACATTTAACTTTGCTTTGGGATAATGTGCATTGTATGCCATAATTTCTGCGTCAACGATAGGTTGCAGTGATTCATCAGCAGCTATGGTTATTTCGCCTTCATTTGGTAAATCTTGCTTTTCTTGTGATGAGCATTGCCACAAGGTGATTGCCCCTATCAATACAATAATTATTTTTTTCATTTCTTTGGTGGTTAAGCTTACTCAACACTTTATTTAGGCAAACAGCTTTTATTAATATTTAGACCTTTCGCTAAATATATAAACGCAAATATATTCAAATAAATTCTTTTAGTTACAAAAAATATAAAAATATTTTTTGTAACTAAAAGAAGAATAATAACAAATCAAAAGGCCACTTCATTTCTGAAGTGGCCTTTTGATAATATCAGTCCTTTATAGACTATTTTTATAAGCATTATATGCTCCCCAAGCTCTAAATATACCATAAATAATGATCAAAACACTCATTATCATGGCAACACCATCAGATACTGGAAGAAGCGAACGCTTCATAAAAACATATATACCCATTACAATATATGCAATTGCAGTAAATGCTCTTATATATAGTGTAATTTGACTGAAACCTTCTGGTTTTCGATTCTGCAACATTATTCAAGAACGAATGAAATTGGCATAGTAAAGAATACCCTTACGTTACGTCCATTTTGTTTTCCAGGATTCCATTTTGGCATTGATTTCAATACACGTTGTGCTTCTTCATCACAACCAAAACCGATTCCTTTCAAAATTTGAACATCACCTAAACTACCATCTTTCTCAACAACGAATTTTGCAAAAACTTTACCAGATACGTTTGCTCTTTGAGCAGCCGATGGGTATTTCAAGTTTTTACCGATGAAGCCATACATTTCTTTGATACCGCCTGGAAACTCAGGTTGTTGTTCAACAGTTGTAAAGATTTCATCTTCTTTTGGTTGTTCAATTTCAACGGCTTTTGGAGCCTCAACTACTGGAGGTGGAGCGGCTGCGATTTCATCAGACTCAATACCTTCTTTAGTTTCGTTTGAAATAACCGCCTTCTCAATCTGCTCAGCAGGTGGTGGTGGCTCTTCATTTTTTACCTCTTCATCTGGCTTTGGCTCAGGAGGCAAAAACTTAATTGTTGCAACTTCAGGTGGCTTTTGCTCAGGTGGCGGTGGTGGTGGAAGGTCAAGTGGTTTATCTTCCACTTTTTCTTCTTTCAACTTAGCTAAGTCGATTTCTACCGCAACTTCTTTCTTTGCTTTTGGCGTAATAGACGCATAAAGCATTGGAGCACCCACAGCAGCCAAAAATGCAATCGAACCATACAAAAGCGAACGGTTTACCGTCTTTTTGTATGTCTTTCTTAGGTCATATGCTCCATAGGCCTTGTTACGGGTCTCGAACACCATGTCATCTAAGGTAATATTGACATTATTTTTAGGGTCCATTTTTTTTTATTTTATCATTAAATACGGAATACTTAACGAGTTTACTTAATTACTGTTTTGGAGCAGCAGATTTCTGCTTGTAGATATCCAACTCTTCCTTCGAAGGGTCAACAATCGCGTATAACTCAGACTTCGTAATTGACATTTCGTCCAAAATATCTACTGTATTTTTGTAAGTAGCATCATCAGTTGGCTTAATTACAACAGTGAACTTAGTTTGGTCGATTGCATTAACTCTTGCCTTCAAAATTGCGGTACGGATACCATCTTTAGAGTAATCAGTTTCGCTCAATAACTCAGGAGTCAAGTTTTTTGATGACTTCTGGTGATAGAATACACGATTATCTTTACCCATTATGATTGTAATCGTATTCGATTCTTTGATTTCTGCCGTTTCAGGTGGTTTATTTTCATCCTTCTCCTTTTCTGGCATATTCAGTTTCATCATATTAGGCTTGCTGAACGTCGTGGTGAAAACAAAGAATGTTATCAGTAAGAATCCTAAATCTACCATGGGAGTCATATCGACTCTTGCGGATTGCTTTTTGGCCCGTACTTTACCATCACCTTTGCCACCACCACTGGAGGTGTCTATTTCTGCCATTGTTTTACAATGTTTAGATGATTCGTTAAAATATTAGTTAGGTGCATTTTCAACACCAGTAATTAACTGAAACTTGTTAATATCTCTTTTTCCAAGTTCATTAAGTACTTGTTTTACTGCTGGGTAATTAGTTGAGGCATCGCCTCTAATCGCCAGTTTAGCTGAAGGATTTACTTCTTTTAAATAAGTCGAAACCCAGTCACCCAATTCACTTTTAGTGCTATCATTCGGAATACCTGCCATCACTACATTAATTTGGTCTTCTGGCGGTAAATTCAAATATTGCTTTAAACCAGCAATACTAATACCGAAATCTGATAGTTTCTCGAAGCTCCTCATATCGGTAGTAGTTACTGATACACCGTATTTCTGAGCCATTCTTTGAAGCAATTCACCACGTTGCTTTGCATCTGCGATACCAAAATAGTATTTTCCTTTTGGGTCAATACTTATGGTAGCCACACCCGTTTCAGGGATTTTTGTTTGCGAAATTGACGAAGGTGTATCGATTGTTACTGATTCTTGACCTTTGAACTGAGTAGTCATGATAAAGAACGACAATAACAAGAATGCCACGTCACACATCGCTGTCATATCCATGACAGGACTCTTTCGTTTTGGTTTTACTGCTGGCATAACTCCTTAATGATTTAGTTTATTTTACAAATATAACGAAAACAAATTTAGATTGTTATCTAATTATGTAATTTATTTTTAGAAACAATCTTAACTTGTTAATTAAGATTAGTTATGAGCTGCAAAATTTTGTTGGATGCTCAAACCGATTTCGTCAATTTTG
>NZ_LXHX01000031.1:0-629 GCF_001649495.1 Emticicia sp. MM
ATTTCGTCAATTTTGTAAGTTAAATCATCAATTTTAGATGTAAAGAAGTTATACATGATGATTGAGATTGCAGAAGTACCGATACCTAAAGCTGTATTAATCAAGGCCTCAGAGATACCAGTTGCAAGAGCTGCTGCATCTGGGGCTCCACCACCCGCACCAAGAGCTGAGAACGCACGAATCATACCAAGTACAGTTCCTAATAAGGCAATCAAAGTTGATACAGTTGCCAAAGTAGAAAGAATTGTAAGGTTTTTCTCAAGCATTGGAAGCTCCAATGAAGTTGCTTCTTCTACTTCTTTTTGAAGAGCTGCTAATTTTTGTTCTTTGTCTAAAGAACCATCAGTTGTCAACAAGCTGTATTTGCCTAATGCAGTTTTTACTACATTACCTACTGAACCTTTTTGCTTGTCACACTCTTTGATTGCATCAGCAACATTGTTTGAATCTAATAACGAACGAACTTTACGAACGAAAGCATCGATATTACCTGTACCTGAAGCTTTGTTGATTGTGAAGAAACGCTCAATTGAGAATACTAATACGCAAAGAAAACATGTCATCAAGATAGGCACGACAACACCACCACTGTGGATAAGGCCAAAGAAGTCACCTGGTTTTGGTTTGTG
>NZ_LXHX01000003.1:0-41561 GCF_001649495.1 Emticicia sp. MM
TCAGAAATAATTTTTCACTTCTATATCAGCCTGTTAGTATGAGAAAGCTCATTAAGATTCTCCTGTGGTCTGTTTTAGGACTCATCGTCCTGTTAGGTGGTGCTATGGCCGTATTTGTTTATAAAGTAAAACACGGTTTCCCCGTTTCTTATGAGACAGAAACTCCTAAAATTGATTTCCCTAACGACAGGCCGGCAATCTTGCTATTTTCAAAAACAACCGGATTTCGTCACAGTGGCTCAATTGATGCCTCAAAACCAATCATTGCCGATTTGGCAAAGAAAAATGGCTGGTTTCTTTACGAAACTGAAGAAGGTGGCGTATTTAATGCCGAACAATTATCAAAATTCAAGACAGTTATTTTTAATAATTCAACGGGTAGAGTTTTGAATGATGAGCAACAAAAAGCTTTAGAGCAATACGTAGAAAATGGCGGAAACCTAATCGGAATTCATGGTGCAGGTGATAATTCGCACGAATGGCCTTGGTATGTAAATAATTTGTTGGGTGCGGAGTTTTCGCACCATCCACTCAAACCGCAGTTTCAAAAAACGGATGTTTTGGTTGATGCCCAAGCCGACAGTTCGATAACTGCTCAGATTCCACAGCCTTGGAGTCATACCGATGAATGGTATGTATTTTTTGAAAATCCACGCAAAAAGGGCTTTAATATTTTATTTACAATTAATGGCGAAACTATCATTCCTAATGGGAATGTACCTATTTTGGCGAGCGATAAAAATTTCGGAATGGGCAAAGACCACCCAGTAGCCTGGTGTAAGCAAATCGGAAAAGGTAAAACATTCTATACTTCGATGGGCCATGATGAATCGGTTTGGACAGACCCAAATTTTGTAAAATTGATTGAAAATGGTATCAATTGGACGATAAAATAATTATCGTTGTTGTGGTTGTCGTAGAGACAGGGCATGCCCTGTCTCTACAATCGAAAAATAATATATATTCATAACATGACAAAAACAGCCGTAATAACAGGAGCCGCCCGAGGAATCGGTTTAGAAATAGCCAAAAGGTTTAATAGAGAAGGGTATCATGCCGTGATTCTCGACATAGATGCGGCTGAATTAGTCAAATGTGAAGAAAATTTAAAAGGTCAAGAAGGCTTTTCATTTTTCAACTGCGATGTGTCTAATCATCAGTCAGTTAGCGAAACATTTGCACAAATTACGGCTCAATTTTCGAAGGTTCATGCCCTTGTCAATAATGCAGGAATTGCCATTTTTAAACCCGCCCAAGAAGTTAGTTATGATGATTGGAGTGCGGTAATGGGCGTAAACCTAAACGGCACGTTTCTGTGTAGTCAGGCTTGTTTAGCGGCTTTAGTTGCAGGACAAGGTAGCATCGTAAATATTGCCAGTATATCGGGTGTTCGTGCCAGTACCTTACGCATTGCGTATGGCACAAGCAAGGCGGCCATCATGCACCTAACCAAACAACAAGCGGTTGAATATGGTAATTTGGGTGTGCGTGCTAATGCAGTTGCCCCAGGCCCAGTAGAAACCGAAATGGCTAAATTAGTACATAGTGCTGATATTCGTACGTCTTATGCTGATGCGATTCCGTTGGCTCGCTATGGCACAACCGAAGAAATCTCGAATGCCGTTTATTTCTTGTGTAGCGAGCAAGCAAGCTATATTAACGGGCAAATTCTTTGTGCCGATGGTGGTTTCGATGCAGCAGGAGTTGGTTTACCGAGTTTGAGAAATTAATTAAAAATCAGCGTGTCATAAAACAAAATCGAAAAATGAAACGACATATTTGGTTAGCTATTATTGCCTCAGCTTTGGGCTTTTTTGTTGATTTATACGACATCATGATTTTGAGCGTCGTCAGAAAACCCAGTCTTTTGGCTATGGGTGTAGCCGAAGCTGATTTGCTTTCCAAAGGAGTTTGGCTTATCAATATACAGATGGCAGGTATGCTTCTCGGAGGTTTTATTTGGGGAATTATCGGAGATAAAATGGGTCGATTATCAGTTCTTTTTGGCTCAATCATTTTGTATTCCTCCGCCACTTTTGCCAATGCCTATGCTCCCAATTTTGAAATATATTTATTATTAAGATTTTTAGCAGGAATTGGTTTGGCAGGCGAATTAGGTGCCGCTATCACGCTCGTAACCGAACAAATGCCTCAAAAATTCAGAGGAATTGGCCCTGCAATTATCGGTGGTTGTGGAATGTTAGGGGCAATTTTCGGAGCATTCATCGGAGGTAAATATTCTTGGCAATTTACTTATCAATTAGGTGGAGGTTTGGGTTTTGTGTTGTTGATTCTTCGTTTGGGAGTGCTTGAGTCTGGACTTTTCAACGAAATGAAAGGAAAAACCAGCAACAGAGGAGATTTGCGATTGCTTTTCAAAAACAAAGATTATATCAAAAAATACATTAGTATTTGTGTGTTAGGCTTTCCTGTTTGGTATGTCAACGGAGTAGTGATGACTTTCACGCCCGAAATTGCCAAAGCTTGGGGAATGACGCAAGCTCCGACTGTTTCAGAGGTGGTCATTTATTACTTTTTGGGACTAACCTTCGGGGATTTAACGGGTGGCTTCGTGAGTCAGTATTTCCAAAGTCGTAAAAAAGCCATTCGCTTATATTTATCGCTTTATGCCTTAGCTGCTATTGTGTTCTTTGTTGTGGGTAATCAATCTGCTTTGATTTATAAAGGTTTGATTTTGTTTTTGGGCTTTTGCGTAGGCTATTCGATTGTTTTGCTTACGCTTGCTGCCGAGCAATATGGCACAAACATCAGAGCTACCGTTACGACTTCTTCATTAAATATCCTCCGTGCAACGGTTATTCCGCAAACATTACTTTTTGAGTTTCTGAATCCATATATCGGTACGGTAAATTCGGCAATGGCGGTAGGAGTGGTGGCTATTTTGTTGGCTTTTTGGGGCCTTAGCAATTTAGAAGAAACATTCCATAAGGATTTGAATTATACAGAATCATAGAATATTGATTAACATTGCTAGAGACGTTACATGTAACGTCTCTACAAACAACGTATCCACAAACGTGAAACAAATCAAAAAAATAATCAAACAAATCTAATTTCAATTACATGAAAAAACAGCGTACAACAATCATAAAAGGGCTTTTGAAGTCGGTTTTTATGTTGTTTTTGGTCAATTCTCTGTTTGCACAAACCAAACTCAATGTATTGGTTTTTAGCAAAACGGCTGCGTTTCGCCATCAATCTATCGAAGCTGGAAAGAAGGCTTTAGAAAAAATGTCGAGAGATAAAGGTTTTGGGGTAAGTTTTACAGAAGATGCAAGCCAATTTACGGAAGCAAATCTGAAAAAATTCAATGCCGTTATCTTTTTAAATACAACGGGTGATATTTTGAATAACGAACAACAAAGTTCGTTTGAGCGATATATTCAAGCAGGTGGGGGCTATGTGGGTATTCACGCCGCCACCGATACCGAGTACGATTGGCCTTGGTATAATCAATTGGCTGGTGCATGGTTTCTCGACCACCCAATGCCAAACAATGTGCAAAAAGGTAAGTTTTATGTAACGAAAAAGAACGAACTAACCGCAGGAATGCCCGACGAGTTTGAGCGTTCGGATGAGTTTTATAGCTTTAAAGATATTTCTCCAAAAATCAATGTAGTTGTAAAAATTGATGAAAAATCTTATCAAGGAGGCAAAAATGGAGCCGACCATCCCATTAGCTGGTACCAAGAATTTAACGGTGGTCGTTCGTTTTATACCGCAATGGGGCACACCGACGAAACTTTCTCGGAGTCACTTTTCTTAAATCATCTTTGGGCTGGTATCAAATACGCAGCAGGTGGTGAAACACCAAAACCATTAGATTTCTCGAAGGCTCGTCCAGAAGAAAATCGTTTTACAAAAGTGGTTTTAGAAGAAAAGCTCGACGAGCCAGTAGAATTAACAGTTTTGGATAAAGACCGTGTACTTTTCATTCAAAGAAAAGGTGAAGTAAGACTTTATAACAACAAAACTAAGACCTTAAAAACCATCGCAAAACTTCCAGTAAGTTTGAAATATGTCAACCGTGAAGGTAAAGAATCAGTAGCAGAAGATGGCCTTTTGGGCTTAAATAAAGACCCGAAATTTGCCCAAAATCAATGGATTTATCTATTCTATTCTTCTACAAAAGGCTCTTATAACGTTCTTTCAAGATTTACAATGAAAGGTGATGAGTTGGTTTTAGAGTCGGAAAAAGAAATGCTCAAAGTAGAAACCCAACGTGAAGAATGTTGTCACACGGGTGGTTCGATTGATTGGGATAAATCAGGAAATTTGTTCCTTTCTACGGGAGATAACACTAATCCTCACGCCTCGAATGGCTATAGCCCAAGCGATGAACGCCCAGGTAGAAGCCCTTGGGATGCTCAAAAATCTTCGGCGAATACCAACGATTTACGTGGTAAAATTCTAAGAATTAAACCGCAGCCAGATGGCACTTATACTATTCCAGAAGGAAATCTTTTCCCGAAAGGAATGGAAAAAACTCGCCCAGAAATTTATACGATGGGACACCGCAACCCTTACAGAATTTCGGTTGATAAAAGAACTGGAAAATTATATTGGGGAGATGTGGGGCCCGATGCTTCAAAAGCAGACCCGAATCGTGGTGCAGCAGGAACTTGTGAGTTTGGACAAGCCTCAGCGGCTGGAAACTATGGTTGGCCTCATTTTGTGGGCGATAATAAAGCTTACAATAAATTTGATTTTGCGACCAATACTTCTGGTGCTAAATGGGATTATCTGAAACCGATGAATACTTCGCCAAACAACACTGGTTTGATTCAATTACCCGAAGCAAAAGGAGCGATGATTTGGTATTCTTATGGGAATAGTCAAGAGTTTCCGTTGCTTGGAGCGGGTGGTTGTAATCCAATGTCAGGTCCAGTTTATTATAAAGACGACTTTGCGACAGCGAATAGAGCATTCCCGAAATATTATGATGGTAAACATTTTATCTACGAGTGGATGCGTGGTTGGATAATGGCCGTAAGTTTCGATAAAGATGGAAATTATGCCTCAATGGAGCGTTTTATGCCAAGCTACAAATTCAGCAATCCGATGGATATGGAATTTGCCGATAATGGTGATTTATACATGCTTGAATACGGTAGTGGCTGGTTTACGGCCAATGATGATGCTCGCCTAATTCGTATCGAATACAATGGCGGAAATCGTAAGCCACAAATCCAAGTAGCGGCCAACCAAATGGGCGGAGCTATTCCTTTCAACCTTAAACTTACTGCTAAAGGCACAACTGATGCCGATGGTGATGTGCTGAAATATACTTGGAAGGTTACTTCTAAAAATGGCTTCGTGAAGGTAATTCCTGCACAAGATGCCAACCTAACACTTACTAAAGCAGGTGTATATAAAGCAACACTTACAGTTGATGATGGTAAAGGTGGCATCAATACGCAATCAATGGAGATTACGGCAGGAAATGAGCCACCAGTATTGAGCCTTGATATGCCAAAAGCCAATAAGAGTTTTTACATTGCCAATAAATCATTCGATTATGAAATCAAGGTAAAAGACAAAGAAGATGGAGAATTGAATAATGGAATTTCGGCAGAAAACGTAGCTGTAAATATTGATTATTTAGCAGAAGGTTATGATAAAAATATGATTGCGATGGGTCATCGTTCGGCTGATGCAAGTGCAGCGTATGCCACAGGTAAGAAATTGATTGAAGGTAGCGACTGTATGGCTTGCCACAAAAAAGATTCAAAATCTATCGGGCCAGCTTATCGTGAAGTTTCATTAAAGTATAAAGGAGATAACAAAGCTCTCGAAACTTTAACTAAGAAAATTATTTCGGGTGGAAGTGGTGTTTGGGGCGAAACAGCTATGGCGGCTCACCCACAAATTTCGACGGCCGATGCCTCTGAAATGGTAAAATATATCTTGAATATCGCCAACGAAAAACCAAAATCTTCATTGCCAGTAAAAGGTTCATTCACAACAAAAGCCCCAGCTTCTGATAAAAATAAGGGTGTGTATATTGTGCGTGCAGCTTACGAAGACCAAGGTGCTAATGGCCTACCAGCATTGAAGTCAGAGCAAAGTTTTGTATTGAGAAACTCGAAACTCGACCCTCACGGATTTGATGAGTATGTAGATATCAACAAAATGGCTTTTGGTGGAAATAACTTGGCAATTCCTTCAAAATCAGGTGCTTATATGATTTTGAAACAAGTTGATTTGACAGGCGTTTCTGAAATTCAAGTGGCGGCTACTGCTCCAAAACCACAGCTAAATGCAGCTGGTGGAGCCGTTGAAGTACGTTTAGGTAGTCCAACTGGACCATTCCTCGGACGTTCGGCTTTCTTAGAACCTTCAGATAAAATGGACTTTACGCCAAAAATGGTTTCTGTACCTCTTAATCTACCAAATAATCTTGATGGAAAACCTCAAGATGTTTGTGTGATTTTCTCGAATCCTAAAGCTGAAGGGTCGCTAATGGTAGTGATGGGTCTTGAATTTAAGATGGTTTACGAAAGCTCATTGAAAGAACCTGTGAAAGTAGAAACCTCTGCCGCCAATGATTTCTTTGTAGGAAAATGGGCAACCAAAATGATTGGTACACCAGCAGGAGATGTTTCAATTGAAATGGTGATTGAAAGAAATAATGGCGTGCTTTCGGGAAAAATGATTTCTCAACAAATGGGAAGCCAAGCTTTCGAGAAAGTAGAAGAAATAGATGGCGAAAAAATCAAATTATCATTCTCTGCCAACGGTATGAATCTCAATATGGAACTCACCAAAGAAGATGCCGATAACATCAAAGGCAAACTCATGGGAATGATTGAGGTAAAAGGAAGTAGAGTGAAGTAATTTACGATTTTGTATTTTTCTTGTAGCCATTGCCTGTGTCTACACAGGCAACACATAGTTAACATTGTCAGTGTCCTCACTGACAATGGCTTTTGTAACAATTTAAAAATTAAATAAAATGAAAAAACTAAGCTTAATCATCGTTCTTTTCGTAATGGGTCTTTCCTTCAATACATTTGCTCAGACTGCTGCCGCTGCTGCTCCAGTAACTGATTTTTATGTAGGCAAATGGGAGGTAACAATTTTAGGCACTCCGCAAGGTGATGCTAAATTTGTCGCTACAATTACTCGTAAAGATGGCAAGTTAGTAGGCGAAATGACTAACCCTGCAGAACCAACAGCGGCGGCAAATCCGATGACTAATGTGGAAGAAGCGGATGGAAAAATGACAATCTATTTCTCGGCAAGTGGTTATGATTTAAACATTCCTTTCGAAAAAGTAGATGATAATAACCTGAAAGGTCAGCTAATGGGCATGTTTGATGCCAAAGCTGTTAGAGTAAAATAAGTATTAGAAATTTTAGTAGATAAAGGAGCGGTCATTGGACCGCTCTTTTGTTTTTACATGAAAAAGTACTTTGAGAAACTTTCTAAATCGGCTAAAGGTTTTATTAGAAAGTAATTGTACCGAATGACAAAAATACCATTATCAGTTTTAGAACTCGCCACAGTAGTAGAAGGAGGAACCCACCAAAACGCTATTTCAAATACAGTAGCAATAGCCAAGTACGTAGAAACTTTAGGTTATCAACGTATTTGGATGGCCGAACATCATAATATGGAAAATATTGCGAGTTCGGCAACATCGGTTTTGATTGGCCATGTGGCTGGCAAAACCAATACGATTCGGGTTGGATCGGGCGGAATTATGTTGCCCAACCATAGTCCATTGGTGATTGCCGAGCAATTTGGAACTTTAGAAACTATTTACCCCAATCGCATAGATTTAGGCTTAGGTAGAGCTCCAGGATCCGACCAACTGACTGCAATGGCTTTGCGGAGAAATCAAGAAACTGCCCATAATTTCCCTGAAGATGTAAAGCAATTACAAGCCTATTTTAGTGAAGAAAACCGTGATGCACGTGTGAGGGCATTTCCGGGTGAAGGTTTAAATATTCCTATTTGGATATTAGGTTCGAGTACCGATAGTGCCTATCTAGCCGCCGAAATGGGACTTCCCTATGCCTTTGCTTCACATTTTGCACCTGCACAATTTCGAACAGCCATTAAGATTTATCGAAATAATTTCAAACCTTCAGAGTTTTTAGAAAAACCTTACGTAATGGCCTGCGTAAATGTTTTAGGTGCGGATACCGACGAGGAAGCCAATGTTCTGTTAAATACACTTATTACTCTTTTTGTGGGCATTATCACCAACAAACGTAAACCTTTGAGGCCCGCTGATAGACTGCCCGAAGTTTATCAAATTCCTGAGGTAAGACAAGCCGTCAATAATATGCTTGCTTGTACATTTTATGGTAGTAAAGAAACGCTTCATGCAAACCTTTCAGCCTTTATTGAAGAGACAGGCATTGATGAATTAATGGTGGCTTCGCATATTTTTGATTTAGATGCTAAACTAAAATCGTTTTCTATTTTGCAAGACGCACTACGCTTAAATTAGAATGAAGGTAAATTGTTGATTTATGAATAGCTGAGTTTTTAAAACTCAGCTATTTTTATTTACCCTTCATTGTTTGATTTTCGTAAGTTTTACTTTGAATATAGTTTAATTCAGTCCTACCAAATCACTACTTTTGTGGTAGATTTTATAACTTATTATTGCAAAATGAATCGTCAATTATCAATTCCTCTTTTTAAGAAAGTTTTATTTATACTTTTTTTATCAACACTTTCGGCTTTTGCTCAGAAAAATGATTCACTCAAAAAATCTGAACCATTACGAGCTTCGGCTAATATTCAGGTAACCAACAATGGTGTTTCACTTTTTCCAAACCTGATGCTTGGCAAGCCCGCTGCAATTATCAATTTAACAGTTGGTAAAAAACATATCTTCTTTGAACCCGAACTTCGTTGGCGATTAAACGGAGAGCCTTGGTCGTATATTTTTTGGCTAAGATACCGCCCAAAGCGTACCGAACATTTTAGCTGGCATGTGGGGGCACACCCTTCTTACGTAGTTAGACCAAATCAAGTAGTAGTGAATGGAAAGACAGAAAATCGTTGGGTGGCTCAACGTTTCTTGGCTGCGGAGTTTGTGCCTGTTTGGCATTATTCGCCTAAATTTGCTTTGGGCTTACATATTTTAGGGTCAAAAGGCTTAGATAAAAACTACGGTGTTCAGAAAAGTTCTTATGTTTCCTTACAACCACGTTTTCCGCATATTGGCATTTCAAAAGAGTATTATTTAGGCTTTTTTCCGCAGGTATTTCACTTAACTTTAGACCAAACCCAAGGAACCTACTATAGCCAAATGCTTAGTATCAATAAAATGAATTTGCCTTTTTATTTGTCAACGATTTTTACTTATAAACTTAAAGGAAATATCCCCGGTGATAATATTGTATGGAATATTGGTTTGAACGTAAAACTATAAGAAATGACCACAAACAACCCCGAATCCTTAGAAGAGTTTTATCAACGAAAGTTCGATTGGATTCCCGAAAATCTCAGTCGGGATATTGGGCATATCAATGTGTTCAGATTACCACATCCTGCCACGAAGCCCGTGCCTTATCGCCGACGTGATTTTTTTAAAGTTACGCTCTGTCGAGGCAGTAGCCGTATTCATTATGCTGATAAAGTTTTTGCTTTTGAGAAACAAGCCCTCGTTTTCTCGAATCCGTTTATACCCTACAAATGGGAGCATCTCGAAGGCGAAGTTTCGGGTTTTTATGTGATTTTCAATGCCAATTTTTTTAACCAATTCGGAAATCTGATTCAGTACGAAGTTTTTCAACCAACTGGAACTCACGTTTTTGAATTGGAAGATACCCAATTCGAGTATTTATCTGGCATTTTCGAAAAAATCGAAACCGAACTCAGTTCTGAATACATTCATAAATATGATGCCATTCGCAACCAAATTTATGAGCTGATTCACTACGCCATGAAAACTCGCCCTTCGACACTCGTAGAGCAATTGCCCATAAATGCCTCACAGCGAATTTATTGGTTGTTTTCAGAATTGCTCGAACGCCAGTTTCCGATTGATGAAAATCATACCGAAATTAAGCTAAGAACTGCTTCAGATTTTGCCGACCAGCTCAATGTGCACGTCAACCATCTCAACCGAGCGGTAAAAGAGACTGGCGGTAAAACTACATCTCAACTCATTGCCGAACGCCTGCTGCAAGAAGCCAAAATTATGTTGAAACAAAGCCTTTGGAATGTCTCTGAAATTGCTTTTGCACTTGGGTTTTCAGAGGTTACGCATTTCAATAATTTCTTCAAAAAGCATACAAATTTAAGCCCAGTGAAGTTTCGGAAGGAGTTTTGAAAGCCCCCTTATTTTTAAATACTAATGCATTTCTTCATAAAAATTTGTTTGTATACATTTTTATGAAGAAATGTTCTTTTAAAATAGAATCGAGCAGTAAAAGTGCGATTAATTGTAATTTTTACACGAATAAAATTTACCTATATGACAGTTATATAAAATTGAATAAATATATTTGTTTCTTAAAATTATTCAATTCTATATACGTAAGATGAACAGACGAGAAGTCATAAAAAATGTAGCCTTGATGTTAGGTGGGGCATTCTCTGCACCTACACTCATGGCAATGGATAATTGGGAAAGTGCTACAAATTCCAATATCAACGGTGCGGTCTTCAGCTTAACCGATTCTCAGCAAAAAATTGTTGCCGAAATTGCCGAACTTATCATTCCAAAAACAGATACTGTGGGAGCGAAGGACGTTGGCGTACCTGCATTTATTGAAATGATGTTGAAAGATTGTTATAAAGAACCTGAGCATCAGAGTTTTTTGGAAGGTTTGGCTTCAATGGAGAAAGTAAAGTTCTTGGAATTAAATACGGATGAAAGAAGAGGCGTTTTGAAATTATTGGAACAGGAAACTAAAAAAGTGACAGGAAAAACAACTCCTTTCTGGCGATTAATCAAAGAACTTACACTTTTGGGCTATTTTACGTCGGAGGCTGGTTTAAAGGCTTCGTTTGAATATGTACAGATTCCAGGAAAACTTGAACTTATCAAGCTAAAACCAAATCAGAAAGCTTATGCTTATTAATTTACGATTTTAGAATAACGATTTACTAACTAAATCGTCAATCAAACCAACATCGTAAATAGATTAAAATAAACAATCGAAAATCATGAATCTAAATATAAAAGCAAATAAAAATAATACATTCGATGCCATTGTTGTTGGCTCGGGTATGTCGGGTGGTTTTGCTGCAAAAGAATTAACCGAAAGAGGACTGAAAGTCTTAATGATTGAGCGTGGGCATGAAATAAAGCACATCGAAGGCTATGACACAGCCATGAAACAACCGTGGGAAATTGAGCATCGAGGCAAAACAACTAATCTTTCTGCCGAAGAACGTTGGGCCAATAGCCGTTTTTGGGGTCTTGGAAGTGAAGAGGTAGTGAATCATTTGACGAATGATAAGGAAAATCCTTACATCGAAAAACGTGCCTTCGACTGGATTCGTGCCTATCATACTGGCGGCAAATCAATGCACTGGGGGCGTCAGTCATATCGTTGGAATAAGCAAGATTTCGAAGCGAATGCTAAAGAAGGTATCGGTATCGACTGGCCTATTCGCTATGAAGATTTAGAACCTTGGTACACACACGTAGAGAAATTTGTGGGTGTAAGTGGGCAAAAAGAAGGCTTAGATGTATTGCCAGATGGACATTTTTTACCTGCAATGCCATTATTTGCTCCTGAGGCTCATTTCAAAAATAAAATGTTTGAAAAATTCAATCGTCCTGTTACGGTTGGTCGAGTAGCAAATCTTACGCAGCCGCAAGATGTTCATACTTCTTTGGGGCGTGCTTCGTGCCAATATCGCAATAAATGCCAAAGAGGCTGTCCGTACGGAGGGTATTATAGCTCATTATCGGGAGCAATTCCAGCAGCTATGCGAACCAATCGTTTGAGTGTTTTGCATGATTCTATTGTGGCAGAAATTATCTACGATGAACAGAAAAAACGAGCGACAGGCGTACGAATCATCAACCAAAACACCATGCTTACAGAAGAGTATTTTGCTAAAATAATCTTCTTAAATGCAGGCTCAATTAATACTGCTGCTTTGATGCTTAATTCAAAATCGAATCGTTTTCAGAATGGATTTGGCAATGATAGCGACCAAGTAGGCCGAAATCTAATGGACCACCAATTGGGTTCGGGAGCAACGGCTATGATTGATGGATTTGAAGATGATTATGTCTATGGACAACGCCCCAATGCCATGTATATTCCACGTTTCAGAAACTGGGGTAATGATAAGCAAACGTCCTACATGAGAGGTTTTGGGTATCAAGGTGGAGCAAGCCGAGAAGGTTGGAATAGGGGAGTTAATGCCGATGGTTTTGGAGCAGATTTCAAGCAAGGATTAACCAAACCAGGTGCGTGGACTATCAGTATTGGTGGTTTTGGGGAGATTTTACCAAATCCAAATAATAGAATTTACCTTGACCCTGATAAAAAGGATAAGTGGGGTATTCCGATGATTGTAACCGATGCCGCATTTGTAGAAAACGATTGGGCGATGCGTAAAGACATCATTGCCTCTGCAGTAGAAATGCTTGAAACCGCTGGTTTTAAGAAAGTAACGCCTTATGACCGCCCGACACACATGGGTTTAGGTATCCATGATATGGGAACTGCCCGCATGGGACGTGACCCTAAAACTTCGGTGTTGAATGCTTTCAACCAAGTTCATGATTGTAAAAACGTATTCGTAACTGATGGTGCTGCCATGACTTCGGCTTCGTGCGTAAATCCGTCTATCACCTATATGGCACTTACCGCTCGTGCAGCTGATTTTGCCGTGAAAGCTTTGAAGAAAAGAGATTTATAATTTAATGTGCCACAAGATATAAATTTATTGATGCCTTGTGGCACAACTACATACATGAAAAAACAACTAACACTCCTATTATTTATTGTATTTCTTGGCCTAAAAGGTGGTTTTGCACAAGAAATTCCGAAAGAATTAGAAAATATTATCTCTCCCGAAGTAAACAAGGATGGGACGGTAACGTTTAGATTTTTTGCTCCTCATGCAGATTCTGTTCAGCTTACTTCCGATTTTCTGCCTCCTGTAAAAGTAAAAACTCGTTTTGGTTTACAAGATGGCCCAGGTACCATTAATTTAACCAAAGATAAAAACGGACTTTGGACATATACCTCAAAACCACTTGAATCAGAGCTTTATAGTTATACCTTTCTTGTAGATGGTATCAGAACTAATGATGCTAACAGTCCTTATGCTTTCAGAAATGCAGCGGCCTTAACCAATGTGTTTATCGTAGGAAATGGTCGTGCTGATTTGTATAAAACTAATGATGTTTCGCACGGTTCGGTTACGCATTGCTGGTATCCGTCAGCAGGATTAAAAATGAATAGAAGGCTAACTGTTTATACACCAGCGGGTTATGAGCAATCTGCCGAAAAATATCCCGTTCTTTATTTGTTGCACGGTGCTGGTGGTGATGAAGATTCGTGGGCAGCACATGGGCGTGCAGTTCAGATTCTTGATAATTTGATTGCTCAAGGAAAAGCAAAGCCGATGATTGTGGTGATGCCCAATGGAAATGTAGTGCAAGATGGTGGTTATGGACAAGGAAAAGAGGGCTTTTATAAACCAGAATTTTTATTGCCACGCTCGATGAACGGTGAATACGAAGCCAATTTCATGGATATTATCAATTATGTTGAAAAGACTTTTCGAGTGAAAGCTGATAAGCAAAATCGTGCGATTGCTGGACTTTCGATGGGTGGATTTCATACGATGCACATCAGCCGATATTTTCCAAATACATTCGATTACGTTGGACTTTATTCAGCAGCATTAATGCCACGTGAAGATGCTACTGGTAAAGTATATAGCAATATAGATGCTACCTTAAAAATACAGAAAGAGAATGGCCTAAAACTCTATTATATAGCAATTGGGAGAGATGATTTTCTGTATCAAGCCAATGTTGATTTCAGAAAAAAACTCGATGGTTTGGGAATGAAGTATGAATATTTAGAAACAGGCGAAGGGCATATATGGAAGCTTTGGCGAATTTATTTGGCCGATTTTGCTCCGAAACTATTCAAATAACATCTTTTATGAATTGGCAGAAAGCATATCAATCAGATTTCTGCCGATTCATGTTTTTATTTATCATACATCCAAAACTTGTCTGCCTTTTTCTCCAATTCTTTCAAGAGTTTCTTGGGTAATATATCGCTTCTGGTCAATTTGCTGAGGTTGGTCACGGGTACAGAAATAACTATGAACGCTGCGGCGGTCGTGTGCCGTATGATTGGTTGTTCCTCCATGCCAAACGTGTGAATTAAAAATGAATACCGACCCAGCGGGAGCAATTATACGAATCTCATCGGGATGTTTTTCGTTGGTATCGGCCATTGCTTCATCTGGTAAAATACTCAATTTGTGGGTTTTAGGTACAATTCGTGTCGAGCCGTTTAGTTCCGTAAAATCATCTAATAACCATATACTATTACAAACTTTATAATGGCCGTTGGCTACCGCATTTTTATAGTCAACGTGTAGCTTTTGGTGTCCTTTGCCGGGTTTTGCGGCTCGATAATTCAACGACGATAATTTATATGCTTGCCCTAATACGGCTTCAATTCCTGCCAAAACTCTTGGGTGCGTATAAAAAATATCAAAAACTTGTCCTTTATTTACCAAGTCGGCGAGTCGGTCAGCACCTTCTTCTTTTGGGTGACGAATATATTTTGATTCAGCCAATTCAGCACCAGCATTCTCTCCTTCATGCTCTTGAATAGCTGCCAACCTATCATTAATTTCTTTGACTTGCTCTTTACTCAAAAGTTGGCCTAAATTAAGATAGCCATTTTCATCTAAAAAATCAATTTCTTCTTTTGTAAGCATAGTTTCAACGATAAAAAATAAATATAATACTGTGTTAAAGCATTTAATTATGCTTTTTTGAACCTGTATAAATACGGTGCTTTATTTTGTGCACCTGTGAATTTTTTTTCGAGGCGTTCGAGTACGTCTAAATCGAGAATTTTCTTCTGAAAATTATTCATGGCAAAAGGTCGGTCATACACGGCCTCATAAAGTTCTTGCACTTCCTTCATCGTGAATGTTTCGGCCAATAAATTAAACCCAATGAGCTTTCTATCAAGGTTTTGTTGGAGAGCCTCAAGGGCATAACTTAGTATTTCGTTGTGGTCGTGCATCATTTCTGGAATATCTTTTATATTTATCCATTCAACACATTCATCAAGTTCGCCTACTTGCGGGTTTACTTTACTGATTTCTACTAATGCATAAAAACCAATACAAATAAAGCGGTCTGTTATCCATTCGGCATCTGCCTCGTTATATTTTTGAGTAATATAGGGTAATAATAATTCCCGATATTTACTTTTAATGATTCGATTTTCATTTCCAAAAACTCGAAATTGTTCTAAATAGATATTTTCGAGATTAGTACGCTCTTTCAAAATTCGGTTGGCGGCGTTTTCAATACTCTCTGTTTTCATAATATAGCCACCAGGTAGATTCCAAATTCCTTCACCAATTTTTTTCTTGGCTATCAAAACCTTTAATTCTTTATTTTCATATCCAAATATCACGCAATCAATCGAAAGATTGGCAATGTATTTTTCAGTTCCGAACTCCTTCATTTTTATTGAATACTTAATGCTGCTTGCAAAAGTACATTTATCTAATCGCATTTTAAAATACTGAGAATAATACTATTCAAATAAATTATTGTGATTTTTTTATTTTCTTTTTTTTAGAAAATAAAAATTACTTATTACATTTGAATCATCTATTCAATTTTATACTTACAAACATGAAAAAACTCATCTTATTTGTGCTGATACTAAGTAGCTTAGGCACGAAGGCTCAAATCTCGAAAGATTCATTAGCCATTATTCGATTGTTAGAAAAAGAAGGTGTCGCTTGGCGTAAAGGCGATGTGAAAGGCTTTACCGACTGCTGGGTAGCAAGGCCTAAAGGGAGAATTTTCAACTCATCAGCAGATGGCAAAAGTAGGGTTGCTTCGACTTCTATGATGCAGAATCCGCCTGTGAATTTAATGGGTGGAGGTGGATTTTCGGTACATTCTAATCATGATATGAGTGTAAGCGGTAATACGGCTTGGGTAAGCCATGATGAGGTTTCAATAAGTAAAGAAGGAAAAGAAACACTATCTCGTGAAGTTAGACTTTTAGAGAAAATTGCTGGAAACTGGAAATTAGTAGGCCAATCGGCTCATTTTTATAATCGTGAAACACCCAAAACTGATACGACGAGTTTTATTCATACAGTAGATATTACAAATGGCCATATCGAAACCATTCTCTCAATAAATAAGCATTTCGAAGCTCCCAATTGGCACCCAGATAATTATTTGATTTTAAATAGTTTGGGTAAAATTTATACATTAGATTTGAATTCGAAAAAATTGAATTTGCTTAATACTGGTTTTGCAACAGCTTGTAATAATGACCACGGAATTTCACCAGATAAGAAGTGGTTGGTGGTAAGTCATAATGTGAAAGATGACCCTTCGCCTAAGCGTTATAAGTCGGCTATATTTATATTACCGATTCGTGGAGGTGAGCCTCGAAGAATAACCCCAGAAGTGGTTTCGTATTGGCATGGGTGGACTCCCGACGGAAAAACATTAGCTTATTGCGGAGAACGAAATGGAAATTATGACATATACACGATTAGTACAGAAGGAGGAGCTGAAAAAAGATTGACAGATAGCGAAGGTTTAGATGATGGCCCAGATTATTCACCAGATGGCAAGTATATTTATTTTAATTCGTATCGAACTGGACACATGCAAATTTGGCGAATGCAGGCCGATGGTTCGAATCCCGAACAATTGACATTCGATGAAAATTCAAATTGGTTTGCTCACCCATCGCCTGATGGTAAATGGATTGCCTATATTTCGTATATGTCAGATGAAAAGCAAGCACATTTGTTTGGAAAGCAAGTGAAACTCCGCCTAATGGATGTAAAAACAAAGGAAATAAAAGACCTAACGCCTGTTTTTTTTGGTGGACAAGGCACCATCAATGTACCTTCGTGGAGTGCCGATAGCAAGAAAATAGCGTTTGTGAGTTATTCTGTGAAATAATTTGGTTTAAATTCATTGCTAAAATCATTGTAATCTGCTGTTTTCGTCGACGTAGAGTAGAGACAAGCCATGCCGAGCGACGGTCGCCTTGTCTCTATAATGTGGCAACACTCCCAATAAATAAAAACTATTTAACTCTATAATCAAAACATGAAAAACGACAATTCAAATTCACGTAGGAAGTTTCTACAACAAATAGGTGCTACCAGCTTGGTGGCGGCTTCATCGCCCTTGACTTCTTTTGCTAATCAAGCAAAAGCAGAAGAGAGAATTTTACAGTATGAGAAAAAAATTACAGCTAATGATAAAATCAGAATTGGTGTTATTGGCTACGGTGTTCAAGGGCATTTTGATTTACGTACTGCTCTAAAAGTACCGGGGGTTGAATTGGCAGGTATCTGCGATTTATACAATGGCAGACTTGAAAATGCCAAGGAGCAATTTGGTAAAGAGCTTTTCACTACCAATAATTACAAAGATATTTTAGATAAAAAAGACATTGATGCTGTGCTGATTTGTACGCATGATGTGTGGCACGCTCGAATTGCCTTAGATGCTTTGGCGAAAGGAAAACACGTTTATTGCGAAAAACCGATGGTTTATAAAATTAGTGAAGGATATCCTGTAATGGCCGCCGCTAAAAAATCGGGGAAAGTATTTCAAGTGGGTAGCCAACGTGTAAGTAGTATTGGTTATGCCAAAGCCAAAGAATTGTTGGCTGCTGGTGAAATCGGAAAACTCAACATGGTAAATGCAGTGTATGACCGCCAGAGCTCGATTGGGGCGTGGGAATACACCATTCCGAAAGATGCTGATGCCATGACAACGAACTGGGGAAAATTTATTGAAGCTACCGAAAAAATGGCTTTTGATGCTAAAAAATTCTTCTGGTGGAGAGCTTTCAAAGAAGTAGGCACGGGCGTAGCTGGAGATTTATTCATCCATTTACTAAGTGGAAGTCATTTCATGACTAATTCAAAAGGCCCTGAGACGATATACAGTACTGGCCAGTTTAGCTATTGGAAAGATGGACGAAATCTCCCAGATGTGATGTCGGGTGTGATGCAGTATCCTGATAGCCCAGAGCATCCAGCTTTTCAGATGACCTTACAAGTAAACTTTATTAGTGGTACTGGTGGTCAGGAAATTATTCAATTGGTTGGTTCAGAGGGAGTTATTAGAGTGCAAGGCAATAATATTTCGATAAAACATAGTCTGATGCCCGAAGCCCCAGGTTTTGGTGGCTACGATTCGGTCTTTACTTTCTCGAAAAGTATGCAAGACGAAATGACTGCCGAATACAACGCTAAATGGACAACAGAGCAACGTAAAAGAAAAACTAAAGAGGATATTATCTTTAAAGCTCCCGATGGCTACGATGACCATTTAGACCATTTTACTAATTTCTTTGATGCCATTCGTACAGGAAAACAAGTAGTTGAAGATGCTGAGTTTGGTTTTAGAGCTGCCGCTCCAGCACTATCTTGTAATGAAAGTTATCTTAGTAAAAAAATTATCAAGTGGGACCCAGTGAATCTGAAATTGAAAGCATAGATTCACCCAATAGAAACGCCATCAGTATTCAGTTATTGATGGCGTTTTTGTTGATGATTGTTTTATATCCAAAATCTTTAAGAATAAATCGCCATCTGTTTGTTTTTCGTAAGTTTCTATTTGAAAAACATTGTTTTTTACAGACATTTATGTAGATTTTTGTAAATTGAGTAATTTATTATGTCGGTTCATGATTAGTTAAAGAAACATTAGTTTGAAACCTAAAAACATGCAAAACACAAAAAATATCAATCGTCGTTCATTTCTTAAAGTTTCTACTCTTTCGGGAGGTGGATTTATGCTTGGTATCAGTTTTTTGTCAAGTATAAATTCACTCGGCAAGTCGGTTGATAATTCACAATTAGCTAATCTGCCGCTTGATTTCAATGAACTCAACGGATTTGTAAAAATTACGGCAGATAACATAATCAAAATCATGGCACCCAATCCCGAAGGTGGGCAAGGCGTCAAGACCTCGATGCCAATGATTGTTGCTGAAGAATTAGACGTTGATTTCTCTAAAATCATAATTGAGCAAGCCGATTTAGATACCAAACATTTTACCCGACAGTTTATTGGTGGTAGTCAAGCTATCCATCAAGGCTGGAAAGCCTTACGGACAGCAGGTGCAGCAGCTCGCCAAATGCTTATAGAAGCAGCAGCTAAAACGTGGAATGTCCCAGTAGAAGAAATTATCACAAATTTGGGCGTTATTTACCATAAAAACTCTGGTAAATCTGCAAAATATGGAGAGATGGCAACCGCTGCCGCTCAAATTTCAGTACCGAAAGAAGTAAAATTAAAAAATGTAAAAGACTTCAAAATCATCGGAAAAAGTCAGCGAAATGTAGATTTGGAGAAAATTGTTTCAGGAAAACCTCTTTTTGGAATAGATACCAAAGTAGATGGAATGTTGATAGCCATGATTATACACCCACCTGCAATGGGTTTAACTTTCAAAAGTATTCAAAATGAAGCAATAGTCAAGAAAATGAAAGGAATTAAGGGTGTTTTTCCTATCAAAATTTTTAATAATGATTACGAAAAAACATTCTTTGATACGACCCAATTTAACGAAGTAGTGGCGATTGTAGGCAATAGCACCTGGGAGGTAATGCAAGCTAAAAAGGCTTTAAAAGTAAGTTGGGAAGAACAAGCCGCTTTTACCCAAAAACGTAATATGATGGGTAGAAAAACAGAAGAAAAAATACCCGCAGGTTTAGAAAATTCAACCAACCACGCAGCAAAATTAGCCGAAGGATTAGCTAAACCAGCAAATGTTCGTCGAAAAGATGGAGATATAGAAAATGCTTTCAAAAATGCAGCAAAAGTAGTAGAGCGAACCTATAATGCTCCATTCTTAGCACATAATTGTATGGAACCCATGAACTTCTTCGCTCATGTAACTGAAGAAAAAGTTCTTTTGTCAGGGCCGCTACAAAAACCCGAATTTACCGAACAAACACTTTCTGCTCGTTTGGGAATTCCTTTAGAGAAAATTGACATAAAAATGACTCGTTTGGGTGGCGGTTTTGGCCGACGTTCGTATGCTCATTGGTTAGTAGAGGCTGCATTGATTTCACAAAAAGTTAAAGCACCCATAAAATTGATTTACACCCGTGAGGACGACATGACCGCTGGAATTTATCGCCCCACATACACCGCAAAATACCGAGCAGCACTCGATGCCGATAATAATTTGATTGGTTTTCATGTAAAAGTAGGAGGAATGCCTCAGAGTCCACTTGCAGCAAATCGTTTTCCTGCTGGAGCAATTGATAATTATTTGGCCGAAGATTTTACAATTGATACCAATATAACTGTGGGTTCTTACAGAGCTCCACATTCTAATTTTATGGCTGCTGCCGAACAGTCTTTTCTTGATGAAGTAGCCGAAGTAGCAGGTAAAGACCCGATTGCTTTCAGAATAGGTTTATTGAACCGAGCCAAAGATAATCCAGTAGGTAAAAACAACGATTATGATGCCAGTAGATTCATAAAAGTATTAGAGTTAGTGCGAGAAAAATCTAATTGGGAGGCCACAAAAACAAGCAAGAAATTAGGTTTTTCAGCCTATTTCTGTCATGATTCGTATGCTGCCCACGTACTTGACTTAGAGATGAAAGAAGGTGCACCACAAATAAATAAAGTTTGGTGTGCTATTGATTGTGGAATTGTCGTAAACCCCGATGCCGCCAAAAACATGGCAGAAGGGGGCATCGTTGATGCTGTTGGAGCTGCTATGTACGGAAAAATGACTTTTACAAAAGGCGTACCCGATGCCAATAATTTTCATAATTATCGCATGATTCGCCACAACGAAGCTCCTAAAGTTATTGAGGTATTTTTTGTAGAAAATACTGAAGACCCAACAGGAATGGGCGAACCTGCTTATCCACCTGTTCATGCGGCTTTGGCAAATGCCCTTTATAAAGCTACTGGCAAGCGTTTGTATAATCAACCTTTTGGAGAAAGTATTTAGATTGTTTGATTTTTGTAAGTTTATCTTTAAAAATTTAATTCATGCGATATTCATTGGGGGTAACTCCTACTTTTAGCTTAAAAAAACGAGTAAAATGCTGTGGATATTTAAACCCTAATTCGTAAGCAATTTCACTGACAGATTTTGTTGTGTCAAAAATTCGTTCTTTAGCAATTTCGAGAAGTTTTAAATGGATAAATTCTAAGGCAGATTTGCCTGTTTCTTTCTTGATTAAATCTCCAAAATACTTTACTGAAATATTTAATTTTTCAGCACAATAAGCAACTGTTGGCAAACCTTCGATAGCTAATTTATCAGAATTGAAATAGTTGTCTAATAGGGTTTCAAATTTTTCAACCATACCTTTATTGGCTTGTTCTCTGACGATAAACTGGCGGTCATAAAAACGAATACAATAATTTAAGAATAGTTCAATCGTATTGGCAATAAGTTTTCTGCTGTACTTATCAATGGGGCGGTCAATTTCGGTTTGAATTTTCTCAAAACAATCCAGAACAAAAAGTCGCTCTTTTTCCGAGATATGCAATGCCTCGTTTACATGGTACGAAAAGTAAGTATAGTCTTTCATGTTTTGCCCCAATGAAGTTCCTCGAATCAAATCGGGGTGAAAAAATAAGACTATACCCGAAGGTTGATGCAAGCCCTTTTCATTTACCTCCTCAATTTCTACCACTTGACCAGGAGCAATAAAAACCAATGTGCCGCTTTGATAATCATAGTAATTACGCCCATATTTCATGGCACTACATTTGGCATCTTTCAAGAAAATACTGTACAATTCAAAATGTACTTTCATCGCAGGACCAGCTCCAGATTTTGATAAATCTACAATCGTAACCAATGGATTACCCGTTTGAATGCCATTAAATTTATTGATTTCTTCAATATTTCCGAGTTTCACTATTTCTTTCATATTGCTTTTTTTATGAAAACAAATTTACCTTCTTTCAGTCATATTAAGTGTTAGTTTCGGGAAAAGTGGTAGCAAAAACAGGAATTTGTATAAGAAAAGCCATGATAATATTCAGAATTTTGCATAAGAAATTTAAAACTAAATTCTCGGGAAAATGAAAAAATATTTTTTATTACTTGTTCTTTCAAGCTTTTTAACAATGACTTACGCTCAAAAAACAACCGAACAACGCCTGCAAGAAATAGAAGACCGTTTAGCTTTGAAAGCCTTAGTAGATGAGTTTTCTGTTTTAGCAGATAGAAAAGATATTGTCAACCAAATGTTGCTTTTCACAGAAGATGCCAAAGTAGAATCAGTAAACAACGGTCAAGCAATAGTATTATCAGGTAAAAAGCAAATTGGTGATGCCTTTGAGGGCTTTCTTAGCCTTTTTGAAGTAGTATATCATATCAACGGACAACAAACTATAACAATTACTGGAGATAAAGCTACGGGTATTGCCTATTGTTCAGTTTCATTGATTGGAGTGCAAAATGGAAAAAGGATGAAAAACGATATGGGTGTTATTTACAATGATGAATATGTAAAGATTAAAGGTAAATGGTTGATAGCCAATAGAAAATCTAACTTTACTTGGCGTAATTCACAACTCCTTAGCGAGTAATTTTATATGTTTGAATTTCGTAATTATTTGTTTGAAAAACGTTGTTTTTTTCAGGGTTTTAAATAGATTTTTGTATTGTGAATAATTCACTCACTCATTCTTAATTAAATTATGGCAAAGTATTCTTTAAAAATAAATGGGAAAACTCAACAAATTGATGTTGACCCTTCAACTCCTATCTTGTGGGTTTTGCGTGACCACCTGAATATGCCGGGTACTAAATTTGGCTGCGGTATGGCTCAGTGCGGAGCTTGTACTGTTCACCTCGATGGCAATGCTGTACGTTCATGTAGTTTGCCAGTTTCGGCAGTAGGAAAAGGTGCCATTACAACTATCGAAGGGCTTTCGGCTGATGCTTCTCATCCAGTGCAAAAAGCTTGGCTCGAACACGATGTGGCTCAATGTGGTTATTGTCAATCTGGACAAATCATGTCTGCAGCGGCTCTACTAAAAAGTAATCCAAATCCGACCGATGAAGAAATTGACGCTTATATGAGTGGTAATATTTGCCGTTGTGGAACTTATCTCCGAATCAAAGAGGCTATCAAAGCTGCTGCTAAAAAGTAAACATTTAACCAAAATTTGAAGAATGAAAAATACTAAAAATATTGATAGACGTTCATTTCTCAAATCTTCTGCCTTGGCAGGAGGGGGAATGATGTTGAGTTTTAGCTGGTTTTCGGAGGCAAAAGCCGCTGAAAAAGTAGCCTCATTAAATTTGACTGAAACTTGGAGTGAACTTGCTGCCTATATCAAGATTACACCCGATAACGTGATAAAAATTTTGGTTCCAAACCCCGAATTTGGACAAAATGTGATGACTTCTCTGCCTATGATGGTGGCCGAAGAATTGGATTGTGATTGGAAAAATGTGGTCGTTGAAATGGGTACACACGATAATGTGAAGTACGGGCCACAGTTTACGGGTGGAAGTAACTCTGTCAGAATGTATTGGAAACCACTCAGAAATGCAGGAGCAGCGGCACGTCAAATGCTTATTGAGGCGGCGGCACAAACTTGGGGTGTTTCGGCTTCCGAAATCACAACTAAAGCAGGTGTGTTATCGCATTCGAGTGGAAAATCGGCAAAATATGGCGAAATGGCAGCCAAAGCGGCAACTTTGGCGATTCCGAAAGATGTAAAACTAAAAGCTCCTAAAGATTTTTCGATTGTAAGAAAATCAAAGAAAAATACCGAAGGGGTAAAAGTAGTTACGGGCAAACCTCTTTTCGGAATGGATTATCGTGTAGATGGAATGTTGATTGCTATGATTCAACATCCGCCAGCATTTGGTATGAAACTCAAATCGTTTGATGCCACAGCCGCTAAAAAAATGCCTGGTATCAAAGATATATTTAGCATAAAACTATATGATGATGGCTTTGAGCAAGCTGGTTTTGATACCCGTGCTTTCAACGAAATGATTGCGATTGTGGGTAACTCTACTTGGGAAGTCATGAACGCCCGCAAAAAAATAAATGCTCAATGGGAAGCTGCTGGCGATGTGAAAGATACAATGATGGGCAGAGGCGGAAAAACTGAAAAGATAGTTCCTGGAAGATTAGAAACCACCAGCAATCAGTTGGAAATGATGGCCGAGTATGCCAAGAAACCAGCTCAACAACTCCGCAAAGATGGCGACCCAGAAGCGGCATTCAAGAACGCTGCACAAATTATCGAACGAACTTACAATGCACCGTTTTTGGCACATAATACAATGGAGCCGATGAACTTCTTTGCTCATGTACAAGAAGATAAAGCTTTGGTAGCTGGGCCTTTGCAAGCACCAGGTTGGGTAGAACCATCGCTCGCAAAGATTCTAAACCTACCTCCTGATAAAATCGAAATTCAGATGACTCGCATGGGTGGAGGTTTTGGGCGTCGGGCGTATGGCTCGTATGTGTATGAGGCTGCTCGTATTTCTCAGAAAATGAAAGCCCCTATTAAGCTAATTTATACCCGTGAAGACGATATGAGTTACGGTATTTATCGCCCAATGTACACGGCTACCTATCGTGCCGCACTCGATGCCAATAAAAATCTAATTGCTTTTCATGTAAAAGGTGGTGGAATTCCTGAAAATCCGGTTCATGCCAATCGTTTTCCAGCGGGAGCAGTAGATAATTATTTAGCCGAAGGCTGGGAAATTCCCTCAAACATTACGATTGGTGCTTTTAGAGCCCCTCGTTCTAACTTTAATGCGGCTGCCGAACAATCGTTTTTGGATGAATTGGCCGAAGCAATGGGTAAAGACCCAATCGAGATGCGTCTTGAATTACTGAAAAAAGCAAAGACAAATCCAGTTGGCAAAAACAATGACTATGATGCCGACCGATACATTGGTGTTTTAGAATTATTGAAAGAAAAATCAGGTTGGGGAAAACCCGAAAATGCAGCTAAAAAACGTGGGGTAGCCGCCTATTTCTGTCATGCTTCTTATGCTGGCCACGTGGTAGATATGGTAATGCGTGATGGACAACCTTTTGTAGAATCGGTAACTTCAGCGGTTGATTGTGGTGTAGTTGTAAATCCAGATGCCGCCCGAAATATGGTGCAAGGTGCTGTGGTAGATGGAATCGGGCAATCGTTTTATGGAGCTTTAACACATAAAGATGGAGCTGCTGAGCAAAGTAATTTCCATAATTATCGAATGATTCGCCATAATGAAGCTCCGAAAAAAATAGATGTTCATTTTGTAGAAAACGATATCGACCCAACAGGTCTTGGTGAACCACCATTTCCACCAGTTTTTGGAGCGGTAGCGAATGCTTTGTTTAAAACAACAGGTCAACGCTATTATAACCAGCCATTTACAAGCGAACAGCCTAAGACTAAGTCGTAAGAAAAAAGAGGGTCAATATTGACCCTCTTTTTTCTTTGAATTTTTAACCTTTACTTTTTCATTGGAAAAATTCCTTGTAATTGCTCATCTCTTAGCCAGATACTAAACCAAACTAATATACCGAATATAACTGGGGCAAATATCATACCGGGAGTGTCTTTGTGAATAATGTGTGTAGCTACCGCTCCACCAAGCCAAGCTGTTATGAAGAGTGCACCTAAAAAAGTAGTTTTTGGATAGGCAAATAGAACTGTGGATATAAGTAAAATAATGCCAAGATACATGACACTTTCAGCAGGATAACCAAAATCTGTGGCTGCTTTAACAGCTGATTCGGTCTGTAAAAGGTTATTAGTTGCTCCTAAAAGGAACATAATTGAAATAATTCCCTGCAGACCATAGGAGGTGTACAGGCGACTTTTTGAAATGTTCATAATAATTAGGTTTAGAGTTTTCTTAAAGAAAGATAGCTTTTGAGGTGGATATTTACAAGTAATTGAGAAGAAAATTATTGATAGTTGGTTTTTATCTTTGACAAAGTTTTAAACTTTATCAAAGATAAAAAGGTAAAAACGATTGAATATTATAATTCAACAACGAAATTTTGATTTTCATTTTGAATACTAAAATGATTTTTAATAAACCATTTTTCAGAACCAAACCATTGCAACACTTCATTTCTAGCCAGTTTGGTTTGTTGTGTACTTAAAAAACTATGATACGATGAGTGAGTATAGTCTTTGAAATCTGTTACAAAACTATGTTTTTGAGGGTTTTGATGTATATATATTATTGTACGAGTTAAGTATGCATCACTATTAATTTGTTTTCGCTTAAAAGGTGTTTCAAATAAACTTCCCGTTCGGTTGTAAATCTTATTGAAACTTTGAGTATAGCTACTAAACAACTTAGCAAATTGTTTACTGATAATATGTTCGATACTATGAAGTCCTTCATTTTGGAAGCTTCTATTTTCGGTTAAACTTCTAATTGTTGTCTCTTCTTTTACTCTAATCAGCAAATGGAAATGATTTTTTAGCAAGCAATAGGCATAAGTATCAACATAGTCAGAGAGGTAGAGTGCATATTTGCTTAAAAAGAAGGTTTAGTTTTTTTCTTGAATAAATAAATTGGTGCTATTAATGCCACGATTATAGATATGATAGTAGCAGTTACTTTCTAGAAAGTCCATGTGAATTTGGTGTTTAATTGAGGCTCTAAATATACTATTTTTTGAAATACTTTCAAGAGTTTAGAAAAGTGTAGATTTGTTTGATTTTCATAAGAATCTGTTTGAAATTGGTTAGAAAACTATGACAAAGTTTCAGAACTTTGTCATGGTTAAATATACTAATATGCAGACAAGAAAATTAGGAAATCAAGGCCTTGAAGTATCGGCCATTGGCTTAGGTTGTATGGGAATGAGTTTTTCTTATGCTCCTTTTCCACCGAAAGAAGATTCAATAAAACTTATCAGAGATGCTGTTGAGCAAGGAATTACATTTTTCGATACGGCCGAAGTCTATGGGCCATATAATAATGAAGAAATTGTAGGTGAAGCCTTAAAACCATTCAAAAATCAAGGTATTATCATTGCCACAAAGTTTGGTTTTGATATCCAAGATGGAAAAATGGTGGGAGTAAATTCTCACCCCGATAACATCCGAAGTGTAGTAGATGCTTCTTTACAAAGATTAGGTGTTGAATGTATTGATTTGCTTTATCAGCACCGAGTTGATCCTAAAGTGCCCATCGAAGACGTAGCAGGAACAGTGAAAGATTTGATTCAGGCAGGAAAAGTGAAATATTTTGGACTTTCGGAGGCGGGAGCCAACACCATTCGAAAAGCCCATGCGGTTTTGCCTGTTTCGGCTTTGCAAAGCGAATACTCACTTTGGACACGTAATCACGAAATAGAAATCATTCCTACTATCGAAGAACTAGGTATTGGTTTTGTTCCATTTAGTCCACTAGGAAAAGGTTTCTTGACGGGCACAATTGATGAGAAGCGTAAGTTTGAACCGCAAGATATTCGTGCAATCATTCCGAGGTTTACCGAAGAGGCTCGCATGGCTAACAAAGCATTGGTTGATGTGATTGCAGGTTTTGCACAAAAGCATAATGCTACAAACGCTCAAATAGCTTTGGCTTGGGTTTTGGCAAGAAACTCAATGACTGTTCCGATTCCAGGAACAACCAAACTTCATCGTTTGATTGAAAATATTGGGGCAGCTAATATCCAACTTTCAACAGCGGAAATCAACGAATTAACGATGGCCTCAGAAGCTGTAAAAGTGGTTGGAACTCGATATACGGAGGCTCAAGAAAAAGCAACAGGGTTGTAAAGCAGCAAACTCTAAGTTATATTGCCATTAATCCACTCAAAAAGGTGTATTAGTGGCATTTATCTTTTATTTATCATACTCTTCTAAGAGAAACGCTTAAATGGACAAAAATAATAATCGCTTTTTATTAATAATTATTCTTGGTTTACTTTCAGCCATAGGAGCATTTTCAATTGATACTTATTTATCGGGTTTCCCGATTATGGCTTCCGATTTACACGTTTCAGTCGATGATGTTTCTTATTCATTATCAAGCTTTTTCGTAGGTATTTCGATTGGACAAATGCTTTATGGCCCCTTGCTCGATCGTTTTGGTCGTAAAAAGCCTTTAATTGTAGGGCTGGTAATCTACGTTTTGGCTTCGATGGGTTGTGCAGTTTCCACCTCGCTCGAAATGTTGGTAGTTTTTCGTTTCTTACAAGCTTTGGGAGGATGCGTAGGTATGGTTACTCCGAGAGCTATCGTTCGTGATACTTTTCCTATTCAAGAAAGTGCTAAAATATTTTCTACGCTTATTCTAATTCTTGGGGTTTCGCCCATTATTGCTCCTTCAGTTGGCAGCTTGATGATAACAACTATGGGTTGGCATTCAGTTTTTTGGCTACAAGCTATTATTGGAGTTGTACTGTTTTTAGCCGTTTTATTTTTATTAGCAGAAAGTAAGAAGGCCGATGATTCTATTTCTTTAAAACCCGAGCATGTAACCAAAGTATTTTGGGGAATTGCTCGAAACCCACAATTTATTACGTTTTCGGTAGCAGGTTCGTTGGTTTCAGGGGCAATTTACGCCTATTTATCTGGTTCACCTTTTGTATTTATGGAGATATTTAAGGTAAGTGAACAACAGTATGGAATTATTTTTGGGGTTTTGGCTGGAGGATTAATTCTAAGTAGTCAAATCAATAATTTGGCATTAAGACGCTTTAGTTCTCAACAAATTATCAATGTTGCTTTGTCAATCCAAACTATTCTTGGCTTATTACTATTAACCTTGAGTGCTTTCAACCTACTGAATCTCTACGGTACACTCATTCTTATTTTCTTATTCTTATGCTGTCAAGGATTCAGCTTCCCTAATTCTTCCGCATTGGCTTTAATGCCTTTTTCAAAGGAAGCAGGGAGTGCTTCGGCATTAATGGGCTCTTTGCAAATGGCGATTGGTTCGTTATCGGCGGCTATGGTTGGATTTATTAGTAATGGAACAAGTTTGCCGATGTTGGGAGTAATGGCTGGATGTGCTTCACTAGGTTTAATCGTTTTTAAGATTGGGAATAATAATATTGTTGCTAAAAACAAATAAAGGCTTCATTGAAGCCTTTATTTGTTTTTTTTTATGAAGGAAATACAAACTATTTTTTCTTTTTATATGTACATGTCGAGTTATCAGATTTCACAAAGTAAGATTTATAATTTGTGGCTTTAGGGTCGGTGCAGCCACAAAGGTTTAATACCTCAACCTTTCTGAAATCAATCGGGTGGCTTTCACTCTGTAGTGAAATATAGCCTTCTTTCAATAATTTTACTTCCGACATTAATTTTTCATCATGCCCACTCACATTTCCACCTCCAATTTGTGGTTTGAGGTACTCTAATACTTTCTCTCCATTCACAAAGTGTCTCACCACTGAGTCGCCCAAAACTTCCACTTCTGCTCTTACCCACTGGTCTCCATCATAAGTTTTCGATGTCGAATTGATGCAATGACGAGTATCAAGTTTATTATTATATACAATATTTGTTCCGGGCGTACATACATTACAAGTTGTTCGAGTACCTTTACCTAAACCACCCAAAAACTGAACCTCGATTGAAATCGGAAAATCTTGGTCTTTTCCCATACTTTCGGGGCTTTGGCAGTGAAGCATCAATCCACTATTTCGAGTTGCCCAACCTGGTCCTTCGATGGCTTGATCGCCCACAAAACGATATTCGATTGCAATTTTATAGTACGAAAACTTGTCTTTATAGAAAATATGTCCAAAACGCTCGTTGAATGCAGGATAAGCACTGGCATCGTATCTTACTTTCATGAGTCCATCTTCTACCCTAAAAGTATTACCGTAGTTGTTGTTGAGTTCATAGTTTCTGATTTTGACTTTCCAGCCATCTAAGTTTTTACCATTGAAAAGTTGCTTCCATTCTTTTTTGTCAATTTCTTGTGCAAAGCTTAATAGCGGTAATAATAGAAAAACAAAGAGTTTTTTCATTGAAATATCATTTTAGTTGGATTGAAAAATAGGATTTTTATTCGTTGGAAAGATACGAAAGAAAAGTAAAATGTGGCAATAATATTTCAAAAAGGCGTAGCAAAGCCATCCAAGTAAAATTGGGTTTTAGTCAAGAAAAATACAATTTTACAGACTGTAAATAATAAATCACCCAATTTCTATTTCATCTCCTAATTTATTGAGGAAATGGAATTCAGTGATACCGATAGAAGAATCTTTGATAAGTTTTACCCATGTCTTATACTTCAAGAACCACTGCATTTGTTTAGAAATGATGCCTTCTCGGTAATAAGCATAGATAAATGGATGTAGCACAACACTGATACCTCTTTCGTTTTGTTTCGAGAGGATATAATCAAGGTTGTTTTCAATGACATCGGTTACTACAATACTTGCCTGAATCGAGCCCGTGCCACCGCAAGTAGGGCAGGTTTCACGAGTAACGATATTCATCTCTGGACGAACACGTTGGCGAGTAATTTGTAATAAACCAAATTTAGAAATCGGAAGAATAGTATATTTTGAGCGGTCGCCCTTCATTTCTTCCTTAATAGCATCTTGAATGATACGGCGATTTTCGCTTTTCTTCATATCAATGAAGTCAACCACGATAATTCCACCCATATCACGCATGCGTAATTGTCTGGCAAGCTCCTTAGCGGCTTCTAAATTGACAGCCAAGGCAGTAGATTCTTGGTCTTCCTCCTGAGTTGATTTATTGCCACTATTTACATCAACTACGTGTAATGCTTCGGTATGCTCAATAATTAAATATCCACCACTTGGTAAGCTCACTGAACGACCAAACAATGATTTGATTTGTTTTTCGATGCCGAATTGTTCGAAAAGTTTGTTTTTGCCCGTATGAAGCTTTAAGATTTTTTCTTTATCTGGAGCAATCGTATGCAAGAAACTTTTAATTCCATCAAAGCTTTCCTTTGAATCAACGTAGATGTTATCAAAATCATCATTGAGCATATCACGCAAGATAGAAGACGCTCTATCCATCTCGCTAATGATGCGGTCACGAGGTTTAGCATCACGAAGAGCCTTCATTCCCGCTTCCCATTTTTCTACACAAAACTCAATATCTCTGCTTAGTTCTTCCATGTCTTTGCCTTCAGCAACAGTTCTAACAATTACCGCAAAATTTTCAGGCTTCACCGATGACACCATTTTGTGTAATCGCTGACGCTCTTGTTTATTAGTAATTTTTTTAGAAATATTAACCGAATTGCCGAAAGGAACGAGTACCACATTACGGCCTGCAATTGAAATATCACAGGATAGACGCGGGCCTTTGGTAGAAATAGGCTCTTTTACAACCTGTACGAGTACGGGAGTATTTTTCGTAATTACATCATTGATTTTGCCAAACTTCTCGATTTCTGGTTCCATCTTGAAGTTTTTTAGACGCAAATTTATTGGTCTTTTAGCAATGACATCCTTTACAAATTTATTGAGAGAATTGTACGAAATGATTTCATTGTAGTGAAGAAAACCATCCTTATCATAGCCTACGTCAACAAAAGCAGCGTTGTTTCCTTGCACTACTTTTTTGACTACCCCCAAATAGATGTCTCCGACGGCAAACTGATGTTCCGTCTCATCAAAGTGATATTCGATTAGCCTTTTATCTTGTACTAGGGCTATTCTATCACCTTTCTGTGTGGTACTGATATATAATTCGTTACTCAAAGTATGAGATAGAATCAAGAGGTTAGACGAATGATTAAAGTTTTATGACTATGAAAAGGGAGGATTAATAGTTTGGCTGCTTGATTAGGTTCAAACTTGGAAACTATTAATCCTTAAGAAAAATTATTTTTTCTTGTGACGGTTTTTTCTAAGACGCTTCTTTCTTTTGTGCGTAGCCATTTTGTGGCCTTTTCTTTTTTTTCCGCAAGGCATAATAGTAATTGATTAAATCCTCCAGTTCCCTAAGAAAAAGAAGGCGGTAAAAAAATATTTATATTCATTTTCCTCTAAACTTAGAGGATTTTCACATTTTCTTTTCTCTAAAGTCCCCCTTTTGGACTTATGGGCATCTTTATCGAACCGCAAAGATAATAAATTATTTTATACTCTCCAAAGCCTTGTTCACTTCTTCTACCAAAGTAGGCTCTTTCACTTTTTTCTTTAAATCTTCAAAAATCGTGCGGGCTTGTGCCTTTTCACCTAATTCTATTAAACTATAGCCCAAACCCAACAAGGCATTGAGATTATTGGGATTGATACGAATGGCTTGTTTGAAGCGGTCAGCGGCTTTGGCATATTGACCCGATTGCATTGAGAGTACACCCAAATTCATAATGGCTGGCTCGAAATTGGGTTCTTCCGTAATTACCTCACGAAGCATCATGATGGCCTGCATAGGCGAGTCAGACTGCACGTAAGTCATGGCCAAATTAGTTTTAGCTTGTAGCTGACGTGGGTTTTTCTCTAAAACTTTTTGGTAGCAAGCACGTGTCTTTTCGGTGAAATTCTGTACATTTTCCTGACGAAGAGCAAGCGTAAATGCTTGATAATAAGTATCTCCAGCACGCATCCAATTTTCGGTTGTTGGATTGGCCAACGCAATTTTCTCTGCATAAACGGCGGCACTATCAAAGCGGTTTGCATTTACATAAAGCTCTGCAATTTGCTCATAGATAGCATTTTTATCGCTGGCCGATGAAAGTTTTTGTTGAAGTGCTGTTAATTGTTTTTGTTGTTCGGCCGAAAGTTTTGGAGCTTGAGATGCTTCTTCTTCATGGCCGTGGCCATCGTCTTCAGGTTTTGAAGCAGGCTTATTTTCTGCTACTTTATCTCGGTTGGCTTTGGCTTCGTCTTTCACGACTACCTTCGGGCGAGAATAAAGAAAGCCCGTCAGGGCTACCGCAACAACAATCAGAATAATGAAGGGTCGTTTCATGTTTTTGGAGGATTGTTATACCCTTAAATGACATCATGGATAGTCTGCATGACTATCCATGATATATCTTGAGGTAAGCATCAAGAGATTTTTAGCATTATTTTACCGATGCTTTTACTTGTTCAGTAAATTCTTTCGATGGTTTAAAACCAGGTACTGAATGAGCTGGAACCATTACGGTTGTTTTAGCCGAAATATTACGAGCTTTTTTTGCAGCTCTGTGTTTATTTACGAAGCTTCCGAAACCTCTCACATAAACTGCATCGCCTTTAGCTAATGTGTCTTTAACGATTTCAAAAAAAGATTCAATTGTTGTGGATACACTCGCTTTGTCCACGCCAGTTTTGTCGGCAATTGCAACGATAACTTCTGCTTTAGTCACGATTAAAACGTTTATTAAGATTATAAATTAACTTTCTATTTGTATCAAATAAATACTACAACTTTTACACCCCAATTTATGTTTACAAGCAATTCAATTTGATACATCCAAACTCTTTGGTTTGATTTTGGGTTTGCAAAGATAGCGGATTAAAAGAGATTCTGCCAAAAAGAATCAAATATTTTTTTTGTAATTACTTAATAGTTAGTGAGTTACATTAAATAGCCTACTTTTAATGCCATCATTGCCAATTATATATAGTATATTTTAATTCAAAACCATATAAAAATTTGGAAAGGAGCAGTTTCTCAGAAAAATTAATAGGTTGGTACAGCCAAAACAAGCGAAATCTACCGTGGAGAAATACCAAAAATCCGTATTTGATTTGGCTATCGGAGGTAATATTGCAACAAACACGAGTAGTTCAGGGTTTACCTTACTACGAAAAATTTGCAGAAAAATATCCGACAGTAGTTGATTTAGCTAATGCTGATGAACAAGAAGTACTAAGGCTTTGGCAAGGGCTTGGGTATTATTCGAGGGCAAGAAATATGCACACAACGGCTAAAATTATTGTTGCAAAATGTAATGGCGTTTTTCCGAATAATTACCATGATTTACTTAAACTAAAAGGTATTGGACCTTATACCGCAGCTGCTATTGCTTCGTTTGCTTTCGATGAGCGAGTGGCGGTGGTTGATGGAAATGTCTTTAGGGTCTTGGCAAGGGTTTTTGGTATAGAAACCGATATTGCGAGTCATGAAGCTAAAAAGATTTTTGGCGAATTAGCTAATGAGTTGATTTCGGTAAAAAATCCGAGTACGCATAATCAGGCAATTATGGAGTTTGGGGCTACGCATTGTACGCCTGCGAATCCTGACTGTATGTTTTGCATTTTTGCAGATAGCTGCGTGGCGAATGCTACTGGAAAGCAGCAGATTTTGCCTATAAAGTCGAAAAAAGTAAAAGTGAAAAATCGTTATTTCGATTATTTCATGATTGAACAAGACGGCAAAGTTTTGATGCGTCAGCGTTTAGGCGGGGATATTTGGGCGGGGCTTTATGATTTTTATTTGCTTGAAAATGAAGAAAGCTTAATTGATTTAGAGGATATTAAAGATACTTTCGTACAAAATATTTTAAAAAGTGGAATGATAAAGTCTTCCTCTGAACCTATGAAGCATATTCTTACTCACCAAAGAATTGAGGCGAGATTTTGGCATGTTGTAGCAAATATAAAAGAAACACTACCGCAGGGTTTTGAGTTTTACTCAATGGATGAAATAGAAAATTTACCTAAACCAATTTTGATTGACAACTATCTGAAAAACAGATAATTTCATCAGAAAATTAATTGGTTAATCGTTACCTTTTTTATAAATTTACGTAGATAAGGAGGATTATAAAAACAAGATTTATATTAAACATTTTCAAAAAATATATACCAATGGCTGGAGTAAATAAAGTGATTTTATTGGGTAATTTGGGCTCAGACCCCGAAGTTCGCACCCTTCCGAGTGGGGGTAAAGTAGTAACTTTTAGTATCGCTACTTCTGAAAGTTATAATAATAAAAACGGCGAACGTGTAGAACAAACTGAGTGGCACAGAATTGAACTATGGGATAACCTAGCAAATATTGCCGAACAATACTTGAAAAAAGGTGATACCGCCTATGTGGAAGGACGAATTAGAAGTGAAAAATGGACGGATAAAGATGGTATTGAGCGTACAACTGTAAAGATTAGAGGAAATGCCTTACAATTAGTAGGTGGACGCCGTGGTGATGCTGCTGCCGATTCAGGTGGACAATCATATAGTAGCGGTAGCAGCAGTTCTAATAACTATGCTCCTAAATCAGCTCCAGTACCAACACCTCCGCCAGTAGAAATGGCAGGTGGCGATGATGATTTGCCATTCTAAAGATTTCCCCCGCTTTTAAAGAAACACAAAAGCCTGAAAGCACTCCTTTTTATTGAGGAGTGCTTTTAATTTTTTCACGCAATTGCACAATTTCGTCTCTGTAGCGAGCAGCTTCCAAGAAATCGAGGTCTTTGGCGGCACGTTCCATTTTTCGTTGCGTTTCTTCAATCAGTTTTTCGAGTTGAGGTTTGCTCATATAGCCAACAATTGGGTCGGCTGCAATTTGTACCTCAGGCTCCATATAATACATTTTGGTTGTAGCTTTGCTATCGGCAATCGAGGTTTGTTCCATAATGGCTTCTTTCGATTTCAAAATAGTTTTCGGTACAATTCCGTGGTCGGCATTATATTCCATTTGAATGGCTCGGCGTCGATTGGTTTCGTCAATGGCTTTCTGCATTGAACCCGTAATGGTATCAGCATACATCAAAACCTTACCATTTTCATTACGAGCTGCACGACCAATGGTTTGAATCAAAGAACGAATATCACGTAAGAAACCTTCTTTATCAGCATCCATAATGGCTACAAGCGAAACCTCAGGTAAATCAAGGCCTTCACGCAAAAGGTTTACTCCAACCAAAACATCAAAAACGCCTAAACGAAGTTCACGCAAGATTTCTACACGGTCGAAAGTTTTTACTTCTGAGTGAATATATCGGCCTTTGATACCTACTTTATCGAGGTATTTACTTAATTCTTCGGCCATACGTTTGGTTAGCGTCGTGATAAGCACACGCTCTTTTCGTTGCACACGTAGGTGAATTTCCTCAAGTAAATCATCAATTTGATTAATACTCGGACGTACCTCGATTTCGGGGTCAAGAAGGCCAGTTGGACGAATGATTTGTTCAACAATTACGCCTTCACTTCTACGAATCTCATAGTCGGCTGGTGTGGCACTCACATAAATGGTTTGCCCCACCAAATCTTCAAATTCTTGAAATTTGAGTGGTCGATTATCCATCGCTGAAGGCAAACGGAAACCATATTCTACTAAAGATTCCTTGCGGGAGCGGTCGCCGCCCCACATGGCTCTAATTTGTGGCATTGATACGTGACTTTCATCGACAATCATTACGTAGTCTTCCGGAAAATAATCTAATAAACAGAATGGCCTTTGACCGGGGTTACGATTATCAAAATAGCGAGAGTAATTTTCAATACCTGAGCAATAACCCAATTCTCGCATCATTTCAAGGTCGAATTCTGTGCGTTCTTGAATACGTTGGGCTTCAAGTAAACGGCCATCAGATTCGAAATACTTTACTTGTTTTACCAATTCATCTTGAATTTGATGAATGGCATTATTCATGACATCTCTACCCGTTACAAATAAATTTGCTGGGAAAATAGCTACTTGTTTTTCTGAACTTAACTTCTTGCCATTTGAAGGGTCGATACGTTGAATTTCCTCTATTTCATCACCAAAGAAAATAAATCTAAACGCAAAGTCAGCGTAGCTTGGGTAAAGGTCAACAGTATCGCCTTTTACTCTAAAATTTCCACGCAAAAAATCACCTTCTGTACGAGAATACAAAATTTCAACTAAACGATAAAGAAATTGATTGCGACTAATGATTTGCCCTACACCTACTTGCATGATACTACGCTTCATTTCTATTGGATTTCCTGCACCATAAATACAAGAAACTGAGGCCACAACAACCACATCTCTTCGGCCCGACATCAATGAAGAAACTGCCGAGAGTCTTAGTTTATCAATTTCTTCATTAATTAAAAGGTCTTTTTCTATATATGTATTGGTGGTGGCAATATAAGCTTCTGGTTGGTAGTAATCATAATAAGAAATGAAGTATTCTACTGCATTATCAGGAAAAAAGCCTTTAAATTCGCCATAAAGCTGAGCTGCCAAGGTTTTGTTATGACTTAAAATAAGTACAGGTCGATCAAGTTGGGCAATAACATTGGCTACCGTAAAGGTTTTTCCTGAACCCGTAACGCCAAGAAGTACTTGTGAGCGTTCGCCACGTTTGATACCATCTACGAGCTTGGCAATTGCCTGCGGTTGGTCGCCCGTAGGTTTGTATTCAGATGTTAGCTTATATTGCATAATTTTGAGTAGGAGATGAGAATAGCTTATCTTTGGTTAAACACCATTTTCATAGATAGAGTTTCTTGTCTTTAAAGAAAAAAGTTAATTTCACCCCTTCATTTCAATGCCCCCTATTTCCATGAAAAAAATATTCCTCATTTTAAGCTTATACGCACAAATTACCTTCGCTCAAAAACTAAACATTGATGCCCAAACTACCTTTCAAACCATGCACAGTTTTGGTGCTTCTGATTGTTGGTCGATTCAAATGGTTGGCAAAAATTATCCTTTAGCCAAACGAGAAAAAATAGCCGATTTATTATTTAGTAAAGAATTAGATAAAAATGGAAATCCGAAGGGAATTGGTCTTTCGATGTGGCGATTTAATGTAGGGGCAGGAAGCACAGAACAAGGAATTGATAGTAAGATTACGAATGAGTGGCGAAGAGCCGAATGTTTTCTGGAAAACGGACAATACAACTGGAATAAACAACAAGGTCAACAATGGTTTTTGGAAGCAGCCAAACAAAGAGGCGTTGATTATACGCTGGGTTTTCTGAATTCTGCTCCTGTTTCGATGACTAAAAATGGGTTGGCAATTGGCAGTGGCAAATTAGGCGAATGGAATTTTGATAAAAGTAAAATAGATAATTTCACTGAGTTTTTGAACAAAGTTTCTGAGAAATTGAAGTTTGATTATATCAGTCCGTTTAATGAACCACAATGGGATTGGGGTCCTAAATCTAAATCGGGGTTTGGCTCGCAAGAAGGTACGCCTATCAACAATGATGATTTGGCTTGGGCAGTAAGAAAATTGAATTTAAAGCTAAATGAAAGTAAACTCAAAACTAAAATTGTTCTGACAGAAGGTGCACAGATAGATTATTTATATAAGTCAAATACCAATAGAAGTTCGTTTGGGCAAGATAATCAGATAGAAGATTTTTTCTTGGAAACAAGCAAAAACTACCTTGGAAATTTAAACTCGGTTGAAAAAATTATCTGTGGGCACAGTTATTTTACCACTTCGCCCACCAAAGAACTGATTAGTAAACGCCAAGAATTATCGGCTAAAATTCAGCAACAAAAAATCAATTATTGGCAATCGGAATATTGTGTTTTAGGCGATAATGCTGGTGAAATAGAAGGAGGAGGGCAAGATTTAAGCATGAAAACTGCACTTTATGTAGCCAAAGTTATTCATGCTGATTTGGTGTATGCCAATGCTTCGGCTTGGCATTGGTGGCTTTCAGTGAGTGCCAATGATTATAAAGATGGTTTGATTTACGTTTCAAACAATGGTGTGAAAGATGAAAACGATTCGAATAAGTTTGATGGCGAAGTTTATGAGTCGAAGTTGCTTTGGGCATTGGGTAATTTTTCAAGATTTATTAGACCTCAAATGCAGCGAATAAAAGTTGAAATAGAAAATAAAGATTTGATGGTTTCGGGCTTTAAGAATGACAAACAGATGATTATTGTAGTGGTTAATGCTTCTCAAAATCAACAAATTGAATTACCCAATTTACCTAAAAATCGAAAAATAGATGCTTATATTACTTCTAAAGATAAGAATTTAGCTCATAGCCAATTAAAAGATAAAACGATTGAAATACCCGCAGAATCGGTGGTTACTTTGGTGATGAACTTATGATTTTGAAAATTTAGTGCAAAAAAAAATTTAGCCACGAAACATGACTAAATTTTTAAGCATTTTATTCAACCTAATCTATTTTCCAAAAACCAATGTTTTCGTGCCGCCATTTCCACCACTTGATTTGGTGAATTTTAACGTTGTATCAGTTTGCTCGCTCAAAATCCAATCTTCGTTAATTTCTGCAAGCGTATTATCTGAAGTAGCAATAACAATATTAAATTTTTGTTTGCCGCTATCCACCACAGTCGCATAAGTACCATTGTATTTATTAGAACTACTCGTAACAATGATTTCACCCGTTGACTTAAATTCAAAGCTATAGGCAGCATAATTAGCTGTGCGGTCACGATTATTGTTATCGATATAAGATTTTACTTTCCAAGAGCCACTGATTGCCGAATTACTATTACTGCTATTTATATCATCAGTGCTACAAGCTGTTAAGAAGGTTATAAAAGAGAAAAGAATTAAAAAATTTTTCATAAAAAAACATTTAGCTATACATCAATATTTTCAATACGATGTTTATTTGACCAAGGTTGCGTAAATGTTTTGAAAATCTTTTTACAAATTGTTTTCCTTTAAAAATTGAGCAATTTTTTCCATCAATTCGGGCTTACTATAAGCTGGGTCAGAATGACCAGCGTTTGGAATAAACTCAATCTGAACTTTTAGGTTTTTAGCTTTATAAGCACTCAATAATTCAATAGATTGATTGATTGGTACTTGAATATCCTGCTCGCCATGAACTATAAAAAGTGGCGGGTCGTTGGCATCAACCTGATAGACAGGACTTGCCAATTTGGCTAATTCATTGGCTTGATCTAGTGGTTTTCCGAGTAAAATAGCTAAAGCGGGTAAACGTACATTCAAGCCATGAGGTGTGGATTGATTGAGAATTGTAAGAAAATTAGTAGGTCCGAAAAAGTCAATACAACCCTGAACAGCAGAGGATGTTTGAGTAAAATCTCCAAGGCTCCCTTCCAGAGCAGTGTTATTGTTGGTTGTGGCTACCAAAGCCGCTAAATGCCCACCCGATGAACTTCCCCAAACAATAATTTTATCAGCTTTGTAGTCAAATTTACTGGCATTAGCTCTTAAAAAACGAATGGCAGCTTTAATATCATTCACATTCGCAGGAAAAGGTTTTTCGGTGCTTGCATGAAAATCAATGCTTGCTAAGGCATATCCAAATGGCAAAAGCCCCAAAGGTGGATTTTCTTTATTGCCCGAATGCCACGCACCCCCGTGTATCCAAATAATTAACTTAGGTTCTTTGAAGGTTTTAGGCTTATAAATATCAAGTTGAAGTTTTTTCTCTCCATCTTGGGCATAGACAATATTTTTAGTGCTTTCAATATCGTTTTGGGCTTGTAATTGATTACCCCAAAAGGCTAATAGTGCTGTAAGTAGTAAAAGGTTTTTCATAGAAAATAAGGGGAGTTTTTGAATTTGTTGCCGTCGGCTAAAGCAGACGGTAATGAATCTCTTTGGGTAATTTTACTTCAACTTCACCTTCCCAACACCTTCGAAGGTCATTTTTACATCCTTAATACTTCCATCTTCGTTAAAGTACATTCGGTCGATGCACACTACTCGGTGGTCACGGTCAAGATTAGGAATCGGGCGACGGTGATAAACAATGTACCAGTCATCAGTATTCGGAATATTAATCACCGAATGATGCCCCGCACCCGTTGCCACTGCTTCGTCGGCCACCAAAATGGTAGATTTTTTCTCGAATGGCCCAAAAACATTGTCCGAAACCCCATAAGCAACTTTATAAGTGCCATTTGTCCAACCACCTTCCGACCACATCAAGTAGTATTTTCCTTTGCGGATAAACATCGTTGGACCTTCTACGTAGCCTTTGGGTGTGATTTCTTTAACCAAATCGCCATTTTCGTAGGGTACTAAATCCGTGAAATCTCTGTTAAGTTTGGCAATGTTGCAGCGTCCCCAACCGCCGTAGATGATATAATATTGTTTGTCTTTATCTTGAAAAACGTACTGGTCAATCGGTTGGGCTTTGTTATAAAACTCATTGATGAGCGGCTTGCCGAGATAATCTTTATAAGGCCCTTCGGGACGAGACGCCACACCAATACCAATGCCCCCGATTTTATCATCTTTGTCAGGATTATTCGGCCCGAAGCCTTTACGCTCCGAACTCTGAATATCATTGGCCGAGAAAAACAGAAAGTATTGCTTGCCTTTCTGCACGATTGATGGAGCCCATATTGCCTTATTTGCCCATTTTATGGCAGAAGTATCAATAATTCGTGGGTGTTTTGTCCAGTTCACCATGTCTTTTGAAGAAAAAGCATCCAAAAAAACTTGGTCTTTATATTTGGCCGAGAATGTCGGGAAAACCCAAAATTCTTTGTTCAGAATCACACCTTCGGGGTCGGCGTACCA
>NZ_LXHX01000032.1:0-1393 GCF_001649495.1 Emticicia sp. MM
CCTTGCTCGTGTTGGACTCAAATAGCTTGAAAACTTCGCCAATTTGATGTCGCCCACCCAAATTTGAGAACCCACCAAACAGAAACAAATTTAGTAACTATTTGGAGAAATGCAAGCATACCTTAAAAAAGGCGGTGGCTGTCCCCCGATAAGTTGAAGAACCTTTGAAATCGCTCTAATCTCTTGTCGGCGTGATTTTAGAAGTTTTTTATAGTTCAAAAGAAGTCACTATCTTTCTTTTAATATTTAAGTATCCAATTTTCAATTTTGTATGTGTTAATAATTTTTAGTTTATACAAATAAAAAACGACACTCCCTAAAATTATATCCCTTAGTCGCAACGAGTTGTAATCAGTTATTTTAATCAATTGTGCTGAAAAGAATTTTATATTGTCACCCCACAAGCCGTCTTTTAGTTCAGGGTCTGGTTTGGGAGAGTACTCTAACTCATATACTCTTTTATACTTCAAGTTAGAATAAAGTGATTTATATGAAATTAATACATAAAATGAGCCGTTTGTTGTTTGGTCGAAAAGCTTCGTACTAAAAGAGTATGGAGGAAGTTTATATTGATATACCGCATTTTTATTTAATGTATCAGTTTTGAGTACTTTTTTAGCACAACATACATCGTCACTTTCTTTAGAATGAAACATTGAAATTTTAATGTCAGTTGCAGGCAAATTTCCAATTTGTTTCAAATTAAACCAATGTTCGTCTACACAATTATTCGTACATACTTTTCCTGTTTCACAACAACAACCGGGTGAAGCATCATCTTCTAAGAGGTTAGTTTTTGAGCAATAAGCATAAAATTCAAATTCTGGTTGATTTATATATTCATTTGCAAATAAACTGTCTTTTGTTTGTGATTGTAATTGCATTACACCATAAAAAATGGCAATAACTGTAAGAACACTTGAGTATAAAGCAACTCGTGCTTCACCTTCGTTTTGTGTGAGCCAATTAACTTTTATCAAATAAACTTCAATTTGTCTCGTCAAATAGATTGAAAACCCCACTATAATAATTGAATATATAATGAGGGGGATTTTTCCTAAAAATTTTGTCATTTTACTTTTATCTGAAGAATATATATTAAGGTATCTTTCACTATTTAAATATAGTAATAGTTTATGTTTTTTTACTTCCAACGACCAGCATTATGATGGCAATGGAGTTAAATTTAAGTTTAAAATTGATTTTTGAGCTTTACATAATGCTTCGTGTTGGAGACAAAGGACTTTGAACACCAACGCTTTCAAAATGTCGCCCAACCAATGGAAGTGCTAAGGACTAAAAAATGTAGAACTTGCTCTAACCGAAAGTCGCTCGCCAAATCTGCATACCAAGTTCTGAAAAAAGAAAATGAAAAGCAAAAGAATTTGTTTTT
>NZ_LXHX01000033.1:0-22965 GCF_001649495.1 Emticicia sp. MM
TAAAAGTGCCAAGGTGGAAAAAATGTAGAAATTGCTCTAATCGAATGTCGCTAACCAAATTTGCATACCAAGTTCTGAAAAAAGCAAATGAAATGCAAAAGAATTTATTTTTCGGAGTGAAATTTGAGCAAATACCTACCACGCAAAGAAATTGTCGCTGACCTACTTTGCAAGCAGAAAACCCTAAATGGAGTAGGAGAGAACTTTCCTGTCCACCATGAAATATGAGTTTGAATTTCTTGTAAACTTAGTGGATTCGGCTCGTCGAAAACTAATAAAAGCTAATTTCTTTATTTAAAATAAGTTACTTTCAATGTGTCAGTCAAGTTAAAATTATTCTTATTTTCAACCCTTGTAAGTAAATTAGGTTTAGTTTGAAAATTAGATATCACTCTCTGATTGATAGTTCTTCCAGAATTTTTTGTTTGTTCTCCACCACTAATAGTTGAAAAATTATTTTTTGAAAATAAAATAATTGGTGAAAAACTCATGGGAGATTTTGCGAATAAGCCGTATGTTAGTAAATAAACTTTGATTTCGGTAGGCAAATTGTAATAAGGGTTCATTGTGTTATCAAATTGAGTAGAAAAAAAAGTCGATTCTTTTCCCTCAAACCCGTAAACATTCTCAGTCGTAATCATTTTTACTAAATTAGAATTACTGTCATATTCAAATTTGAAGTATTGTTGATATTTTTTATTGGATTGAATTAGTTTAACAATATTATTATTCAAGTCATATTGAATGGATATGTCATCAAATTGGGATAATCTCCCTTTAGAATCATATTTAAAGTTTTTATATTGTCCGAATTGAATAAGTTCATTGTTTCTTTTATTGTAGCTTGGAACTACATTATCTTCAAAATATTTAGAGATAGAATAAACATTTTTTAATGTATCGTATTTTAGGTGTAAACTTAAATAATCATCTTTTATTTCAAGAATACCAAGATTGTTTATAGGCGAAACGATATTATCTTTTTTAGAGCATGAAGAGCATAAGAATAGTAAAATAAATATTAGATTTAGCCAATTCCAACTTTGAAGTTTTATCATTTGATATAAGTTTGTATTTGTTTTAATTCCAACCCAAAGGAAAAAGATGACTTTGGTTGGATTTAATTTATTGATTATCAAATATTTAGCTTTTACTTTTTCCGCATGTTGGACATCAAAAAAAGTTGGCGAGCCGCTCTAATCAAGTGTCGAAAGACACTTGCAAACTTAGTGAAACCATCCTTAAAAGCTGGCTGCTGGAGGTAAATTTGCACTAAAAAAAACAATAAAGCAAATGAGTTGAGCAAAATTTTGGAAATCGAAGAAAAGTTAGCAAACGTACCACTCAGAGAAATTGTCGGAAGTTAGGTTTGCAAGCAGAAAACCCGATTTGGCGAACCAGAATGCTGCCACGTCGCAAAAAAACTGGCGTTTGAAAAAAAGTGGAAAACCAGCGGATTCTGCGTGTCGGAAGTTAATTGAAATTGGAATTTTCTGAGCTTTTTCGCATTAAAAATGTTGCAAAAAAAGTGGGAGAGAAGCAAAAGAAAATAATCTACGTAGAAACCGTTCCAACGGTTTGCGGCTTTGCGATGTTGGGAAAATCAAAGGACAAATGCTCAATTTAGTACAAATGTTCAATAGAATTCCAATGCTCAAATTTAGTACTTCAGCCCCAATATCGCAAAACCGATGTTAGCTGCTGTTTATTTTTTCTTTAATCTGTCTTTAAATAACTTTTCAAATTTTTCTATTTTGGGTGTAATTACAGATTTACAATAAGGTTTTTCAGTATTGCTTGAATAATAATTTTGATGATAGTCTTCTGCTTTATAAAATTGACTAAAAGGTTCTAATGTTGTTACAATTTTATTGTCATACACATTTTTATTTAGTTCAGAAATTAAAGAAGTAGCTATTTCTTTTTGCTTTTCATTAGCATAAAAAATAACACTCCTATATTGAGAACCTCTATCAGCCCCCTGCTGATTTAAAGTGGTGGGATTATGAGTAGCAAAAAACACTTTAAATATTTCATCTAAATTTGTTTTAGTATTATCAAACACAATTTTTACTACTTCGGCATGATTGGTGTTTCCAGTACAAACGTCTCTATAACTTGGTTTTTTTATATTTCCTCCACTATACCCACTTTCTACACTTATCACTCCATCTAACATTTCATAAATAGCCTCGGTGCACCAAAAGCACCCTCCTCCTAATACGATACTATCTATAGTATTAGTTACATTGCTTTCTGAAATTTTATTTGCAGGTACAAATTCTAAAGAAATTGAATTTACGCAATATCGTTTACCAGTTTCAGTAGGTCCATCATCAAATATATGTCCTAAATGTCCACCACATTTCGTACAGGTAATTTCGGTGCGTACCATTCCATGACTACGGTCGGTGGTTTGTGTAATTTTACCTCCAGCTATTTCTTTGTCAAAACTTGGCCAACCACAATGGCTATCAAATTTCATGTTATCTGTAAATAATTCTGCTCCACAACCAGCACATTTATATACTCCTTTTTCTTTGTTCATTAGTAAAGCGCCTGTAAAGGGACGTTCTGTACCTTTTTCACGAAGGACATAATATTGTTCATTGCTTAATTGAGCCTTCCATTCGGCATCTGTTTTATGTATCATATTAGAGTCATTTAAATTTTGTTCATTATTTTTTAAAGTAGGTGTTTGTGAACAACTAATTAATGCCACTGTGAACAACAGTAGCATTAAGTTTAATTTTATATAAAACATTTTACTCAAATTTATTTTTTATGGTTGCAGATAGTGCTTCGCCAGCAGTCCAAAATGAAGCTCCTAAAAGAACTAAATCTTTAACCAAAAACTGCCCAGGTATAGCAGAAATAAACGGAAATGAGTGTCCATTTTGAATAACTCCAGGGGTGGACAACATAAATGTCAGGGTTATGACAAAAGTAACAATTCCCCCAATACTACCCAAAGCAGATGCCATAGGGCTTATTGAACGTAGAGCTATCAATAGTCCTGTAGAAATTTCAATAACTCCAAGCATATTACCAAATCCTTGGGTACTTAAAAAGCCAAACATCCATGAGAAAAATGGACTATGCTCGGCTAAAGGGCGTATCCCTTCTGCTTCATAAGTTGTAAACTTCAAAAGTCCTATCCAAATTAAAACTATTGCTAAACCATATCTAGTTATGATAAGACCTAACTTGTTAAACATTTCTATTCTTATTTTTTCCATTTTATTATTTTTTATCATTTTTTAAAAAAACAAACAGATCAAGGATTTTCTCTTGACCTGTTTTAATTCAATTTAGATAGCTTTTGCAGCTGGGAAATCAATTGCTACTTTGGTTACAGCATGTAAATAGTTCATTGCTATTTTTTCGGCTACAAGCATTACTAATTCTACTGCCTGCCCTTTGGTGTAACCTGCATTAAAAAAGTTTTCTAATGACGCACCATCTACAAATCCTTTTTTAATGGTAACTTCTTTTGCTAAGGCTACCAAAGCATTTAATTTAGCATCAAATGCAGTACTACCTTTTCTTATTTCAATGGTTTGTTCTTCAGTAAATCCATTCATTTTACCTAATACGGTGTGTGCTGCTTGACAGTATGCACATTCATTTACCTGACTTACTATTAAATTAATAGCTTGTTTTTCTTTGTTATTGAAAGTAGTTTTTGCATTTTGAAATGCAAGATAATTACCTAATGCTGTATCAGAATGTGCCATTACTGCATACAGGTTAGGGACTGTGCCAAGACCTTTTTTTAAATTGTCAAAAATTTCTTGATTGTTGCTAGATACTTCTCCTCTAGTAGGAACATTAAAATTTGCCATTTTTTATTTTTTAAAATTATAATGCAAATGTAAAATGCTTATGACCTTTGCTATTAGGTAGTATTTCCCTTTATGTTGTCATTTTTTCCTTTTAATAATTTATATCAAAATTAAAGGGTAGCACTCTGTATAATAAAACTGATTTTGTTTTTTAAAATAGGAAGAACGTCTTTTTCAAACCATTCATTTTTTGCTATCCAAATATTATTTCGTGGCGATGGGTGTGGCAACACTATATATTGTGGCAAATAGCTTTTATAATTTTTTACGGTTTCGGTAAGCGTTTCTTTTATACTATTTTTTAAATAATAATTTTGAGCATATTGTCCAATAAGTAAGGTTAATTGAATGGATTTGGTTTGGGCTAAAAATTGACTGTGCCAATATGGTGCACATTCGGTACGTGGAGGCAAGTCGCCATTTTTACCAGTGCCAGGATAGCAAAATCCCATGGGCATTAATCCAAAGATTTTATTGTCGTAAAAAATAGTTTTATCTACACCCAACCAAGCTCTTAAATTATCGCCACTTTTATCGTTCCAAGGTATGCCCGTTTTATGAACTGTCTGTCCTGGTGCTTGCCCAATGATTAGTATTTTGCTATGCTTACTGATTGAGACAATTGGATTGGGTTGCAAATAATTTTCACATATTGTACAGTTTTTTACTTGAGCGATAAGTTTATTTATTTCCATTATTAAAAAAATATTGCTACAGATTATTTCTAAAATTTATTGGGCTAATACTTTCTTGTTTTTTAAAAAAACGACTAAAGGTTTGTACATCTTCAAAACCCAAATCATAGGCTATTTCTTTAATAGTTTTATCAGTATAGCGTAGCATACGTCTGGCTTCTAACATTTTTCTATCTTGAATAATTTGTAATGGCGATCGGTCGGAAAGTTTTGCAAATAAGTTAGAAAGCGTTTTGGGCGATTTATTGAGCATATCGGCATAGTCATGTACGGTATGTTTGGTTTTGAAATAAATTTCTACCAAGTAATTATATTCTCTTACCATGTCTGTTTCTTTAGTATTGAGTTCTGAAAAACTGTTTTGCTTTTTATAAATTCTCGTACATAAAATAATAAATCTTTTCAGCATAGATTGTAGCATTTCTAATTGCATATCATCTTTTGATTGCATTTCTATTTCAAACATTTTCCATAGTACTTCAAATTTTTCTAACTCGTTGGTGGGAATTTGAAAAGTGGGCAATTCTTTCGCTCCATAAAACAATATTCCTTTACAGCTAACTTCTCTGTCATGGTCAAGTATGCAGTAAAACTCTCGGTTAAATTTTATGCTTCTCAATTCACTACAATGTCGAATATCTATATTGTAAAAATCGGTCAGGCAAATAATGGTGTTCTTTTTAAATTTTATTTCATTTCCCTCATAGTAAATAATAGATTTCTCATCCTTTGTCCACAAAAAAGTCAAAGGTGAGTTTATATCTTTGTCATAAGTTATTTGAGTACTTCGTTTTAAAGTACTTAAAAAAAATAGTTCGTTATGTTGTCCTATGAATATCATAAATTTAGGGTTGTTCTTAAATAGCAGCTAACTTTCGCAAATGAGATGATGGGCGAGGAGTTGGGTATTTGGTTTAAAATTAATAACTTTTACTTATTTGCAGAGTTGGGACTCACACAACTTGAACAATTCGCCAGTCGAATGTCCACCAAAAACTAAAAGTTCCAAGGTGGAAAAAATCGTAGAATTTGCTCAGATTTATTGTCCCCAACCAACTCTAAGTGCCAAGTTCTGAAAAAAGAAATTGAAAAGCAAAGGAATTTGTTATTCGGAGTGAAATTTGAGCAAATACCACGCATTAAAAATGTCGCAAAATACTATGAATACTCAAAACAAAAAATCAAAAATTGAAAACATTTCAAAATCATTTGCAATGGCGAGTAATGAATCAAAAGAAAAGTATATGCTTCTAATCAGGGCTGGTTACTCATTGCATTTTGCACTAAAAATGTCGGGCATATACTAACTAAACAAGTTTAAACCAAAATATAAGTCTTCATCGTGACTCATCATATTACTTTCCCAGTGTTCAAGCATTTTGTCTTTCTTTTCTATGTCTATCGAATTAAAGAATTTTATAGACATAGCCCATGACTCCACTCTATTGGCTATCAACTCTGATACATTTATCTGTTGAGATGTATTATCTTTTGTGTTCCAAGAATCTATGAAGTCTAAAATCCATTTGTTTACAAAGTCTTTGTGATAACCAATTATAACCATCAATTTCTTGTTGATAGGTATTAAATTTATAAAAACAGTGTTCAATGGTTTTTCTTGAAACGGATTATTATTAATATCATTTTCATTGATTGGGGAAAATGTGGCTGCCGTACATATTGGGAGAAAATTATATTCAAATATGTTAAATATAAAATCCTTATCAACTTTATTGGTTAAATACTTCTCAAACTCTGACTTGTAAAACCGCAAGTCATTTATTCCAATTTTCAAGCCACTTATGTGTGCAGATATAAAACTATACATATCGCTATTAATGAATTTCATACATTTTCTATCTGATAAAACCCTGTCATTGTATTCAATAGCGACTTGTTTCCTGCGTATTTCAGCACACATACTGCGATATGAAAACAATAATTGAGATGTATAGTCGTCAATGTTTATCTGATTAGTCTCAATAGGTTTGAATATTTTTGTATCATGTTTGTTACAGAATAAATTTAGAGACATAGCTTTATTAATACTTCTTTTCTCAAATCTAAATAGTTTTTGAGTTTTACTTGAAGTAAAAATATTATCTAAAGTCATTTGTATTATGTGCCTATCTTCGGGTTCGCATAGGTTATTTAATATTCCATTTATTTGAAGTAGGTGAGAATTTATTGAATTTTCTGTACATCCATCACAAATGCACGGCCACTTCTTATTCGATACACTTTTTTTTATTCTATCTAATTCGATTATCAGTGCATCCATTGTTTTAGTAAATTAAATTTGCTTTTATTAACTTTATTTTGTATATTTAAGCTGTAAAAATGTTAATATTGCACAAGTTATGAGAGTTAGTCTTTTTGATACAATAAGAGAAATAGTCCTTAACAACGATTGTGTTGGAGGGGTTATTATTCTACAAAAAAGGAATGATAAAGGTCAAAATATTGCTCAATTCAATCTTACTCATAGTGAAATTAGAGAGTGTTTGGCAATAGCAAACTATTACAATGAGAAAATAGAGTTAGAAAAAAATTAGTCCTTTTTGTACGGATATTTATCACTTTTTTCTCTATTTTTTCTCCATTGGGTTGGGTTTAGGTTATTTATGTGGTCTGTACCACCTTTTGATACAGGTTTTGAGTGGTCAATTTCCCATCCTTGTTCGCTTCTTTTACCGTAAGAATGTTTGTAAATTTGGTTGCCATATTGGTCTTCTCGAAATAAATTAGGATTTTTGTTTGGGATGACTTTACCCTTTTCCCAAACTTTGTCTTTATCAATTTTTGCCATCTTGTTTTAAAAATTTCCAACTTTCGCAAATAAGATGATTGGAGATAAGTTGGGTATTAGGTTTAAAATTAATTACTTTTTCTTATTTGCAGAGTTGGAACGCAAGCAAAGCTAACCTACCAACTTGTATGACGTTAGAAAGATAATTAAAAGTTTAGAAATAGTAAAATAAAAAGAACTAAAATGTCGAAAAGATTTTTAAGGTTCTATTCAAATAAAATAATTTAAAATTTCGCTAATCTATTGTCGCCAACCAACTCTGAGTGGAAAAGTTGAGTGCCAAAGATTACGAGTGTCGAAAGTGAATAAGGGTGACAAGGGTAGATAATCTTAGTATTTTCTTATTTTTTATAAAACGGAATGTATTTGTACCGTTATTTGTTTATATATTTGTTAATGTAAACAAGTTATTATTTAGTACATATTGTAATAAAGATAATGATATGGGAAAGTCGGATTTTAGATTATCACTAAACGCTATAAGAAAGGCAAACGAAAGATTAGTTTCTCATGGAAATATAGTTACGTATTCTGCTAAAGGTGCTGGCATTTCAGTAAAGACAAGGGTTGATGGAGTTGAAAAAGTGAGAGAAATAAGTAGAAGCGAAATAAATAAGTCTTATTCAAAAGCTCTTAAATCCTATGCCACGAAAATATAGTTTTATATACGCCAATTTAGTGGAAGATGAAAATGATTTAATTGGACATATAGCTTACTCTATATATAAATCTGAAAAGATAAACTACATTAAAGCTGAGTCAGCAAAAGGAAATGAACTTTCTGATGAAGATTTAGAGACATTTAATGTGGTATCTTCAACTGAGGGTTCTATTAGTTCTTATAAATTAAGAGCCGAGATATTGCTTCAAAATTTTGTAAATAACGTTTTAGATGAAACAATAGAAGAGGTAAAGATAGATGTATCAAGCAGGCATAAGGAATTATTAAAAGAGGTAGTAAAGCCACTTGAAACTGGTTTTTGGAAAAACGTTGGTATAAATATAATAAGTTCTTTTATTTTTGCCTTATTACTTACGATACTCGCATTGGTTATAAAAACGCAAGGGACTGAAATTAATTTCAATATAAACACATCTCCGAAAGTTGAGCCAAAAGCAGATTCAACTACAACAAGCATAGGCTCTACTAAAAAATAATGCACATATATTAGTAGGGTCTATGATGCTTGCACACTATTTACCCAGTAGTTTTGGTAAATAATTTAACGCTAATGGGTCTCTATCTTTAAAATATGCCTGTGCTTTCAATGGAATCCAAACATCATCAATAAATTTAATAAAAATTGGCAAAAGGTCGTTTTTGTATTGCCTTGCTTCAAACTCTAAGCCGCTTGGAAATTTGTGACTATACATTTTAAAGTGGTCTTCTAAATCAGGGTATTTATCCTGTAAATATGTAGAAAACAACTTGCCAACACTATTATCTGGTCTCATTTCTTTTCCATCAAATGCTTTGTTTGGTATTTGATAGCCAATATGTTCAAACCTTCCATAAAGTCTTACAAACAATTCGCTAATTACAGAAAAATAACCTTTATCGGTTCTATCCCAATTATCATTAAATCTTATGACAAAATTTGGAGTTTCTAATCTATCAATTCCAAATCCGCCAGTTTTTCTAATTGTTGGTATTACTTCTTTTGTTACCCATTTTCTAAACTTCTTGGCTGATGGCTTATTACTTTTAAATACCAAAGCATAAAGTCCACTCTCTGAAATTAGGTTAACATTTCTATTTTGACCTGCTATCGGTATTACCGATAGCAGCTTTTCATCATCATCAAGTCTTGAAACAGCATCGCTTGTATTTTTTATTTCAAGCAAATTGCATACTTCATTTGCAACAAACCAAACATCTCCGTCTATTTCTACGGTTGTCAAATTATCAAGATGGTCTTCTTCCTCGTATTTAAAAACTTGTAACAGCATGAATTTTATTTTTTAAGTTCTTCAATTTTATTTAGAGCTTCGTTGAAAGCATTTTCTAAGACCTGTATATCTTTAATAAAAACAGAAGTATCTGTTCCGTATTTTTCAAGTTTTAAAAACCAAGTAGGCTTTGACTCGTCAATATAGTAGCCTATTCTAAAACCATCAGATGTAGTAAATTTGTTTTCTAAATAATTCGGGTTTAATGATAAATCATTGTTTAGTTCACTTTTTAAAACATTAAATGCCTTTATGACTTCTTTCAAGTCCGAATATTCTATTGAAGCCGTTGGTGATGCGTATTGCCCTTGTTTTTCTATTTGATAAAAATAATTAACTTCCCCATTGCTCATAATTTTCCTAATCCTTGTTTCAACTACAACCATTTGACTTGTTTTTAAATTTGGCAACTTATAGTCAATAAATTTAACGATACTACCAACTTTAGATGCGAATAAATCCATTTTTGTTTCAACCTTTGGAACATCTTTTTGATTATTCTGAGCAAATGTGTAGTTAGAGATTAATACAAAAGCAGTTGCGATTTTGACGAAATAATTCATGCGTGAGATTGTTAAATTTAAAGTTAAAAATGCAATACTACTATATTGCTCAAAGTATGAAAAGATAAATAGTGTTTATTTATTATTCGGTAAGAGAAGAAAATACTTCCAACCAAAAGAATTGAGATGGCTGGTTTTATAGTTAATTAATTGATTTTCAGTTTCTTGCCTTTTCTTAATTCGGATGTTGGGCTCCAGAAAAAGTTAAATGCCAACTGACTTATGTTGTCCCACGGACAACACGCACTCGATGATGGTAAAACTAAGAATTTTATTGCTGAAAACCAAATTAGCATACCAATTTTTGCTCTGAGTGGCCGTCGCAAACCAAATTTGAAGACCCCTTGAAACCGCTCTAATATCCGGTCGCAAAGATACTTGAAGTTCTTTGAACAAGCCTAAAAGTGGTTGATGTCCACCATAAAATATGCGTTTTAAAAAATGAAAAAACTAGCGAATTTTGATTGTCGGCAAGAACTTACGTTTGAAAAGCAGTTTCTTTACTTCAACCATTTTGATTGCGAAAGAAGCATATTTTTAGGTATTGAATCACCCCAAACAATCCAATCACTGGAGGGGTTTTTAGCGTAGTTGAATTTTTGAAAAAAAGCTATATTTGGTAATTTAATTTGATTACTTTTCATCAGGTTTAAAATTTCATCAAGAAATACTAATGTTATTAATGAACCATCAGTAACACCTCCATATAAACTTTGAGTACCTACGGAAGCTGTTAAATCTATTATTTTCAAAATTATATTATTTGAATTTTGATAAAGAGCCTTAAATTTAGCGTGTTGCTCTTCATTTAAAAAGCTAAACATTTTTTGAGAATAAGTTAAATCTTCTAAAACACAAGATGGAATACATTCCATTTCCTTTTCATGCCATAATGCTAAATCTTTAATTTTATCGCTTATCGGATAACGCCAAAACAATTCAAACAACTCAGACCAGTCTAAATGTTCGAGTTTAAAATGTTCAATTGCCTTTTCAATACAGCATACTGAAAAAGCAAACCTACCTCTAATTGTTACATAAAAAAACTCATGATTGTCTATCTCCACATTTATTATTTTTATTCTCATTCCAACTTTCGCAAATAAGATGATGGGCGAGAAGCTGGGTATTTTGGTTTATAATTAATAACTTTTACTTATTTGCAGCGTTGGGACTCACACAACTTGAACACTTCGCCAATCGAATGTCCACTAACAACTAAAAGTGCTAAGATGGAAAAAATTGTAGAATTTGCTCTAATCGAAAGTCGCTGACCAAATCTGCATACTAAGTTCTGAAAAAAGAAATTGAAAAGCAAAAGAATTTATTTTTCGGAGTGAAATCGGAGTAAATACCACGCATTTTGAGTGTCGCAAAAACTTAGGTGTTCGATAATCTGAAAACCTAAAATTTTGCTAATCGGATTGAAATTTGAGTGAATACCACGCTAATCGAATGTTGACCGAGCCTATGAGCTAAGTTCTATTCAGGTTTTAAATGCATTCCTCTCTCATTAAGTTTATTAATTATTTTGTCAACAATATTATTTGAAATGTTTAATTCAGCAGCAATTTCTTTTCGTATGTCACGTGGCCAAATACCATCGGGCAATAACTTACTTACTGCTAAAATTATTGATTCATCAAATACTTTTGGGTGAGCAACTGGAAAAATATTAATGTTTTCAAAATATTTGGAGGTTGTTAATCTGGTTTTAATACTTCTTTTATATGCTTTGAGTATTTCGGGTTCTCCCCAGACCTCAACTTTGTAATGTGACCCTTTGGAAATAATATGTAAACCTAAATCTTCCACATAATAAATTTCATCTCCGACCCAAAAATGATATTCAGGTTCAAGAAAATTAACTTTATCACTAATTTGAGAATCGAATTCTATTCTGAAACGTTCTCCCTTAAATTTTCTGTAAACATTTATACTTGAATGAGCGTCTATTAATGCTTTTACTTTCTGCGAAACTTGATTTGCATAATTATATACATCATTAAAAAGATTGATTAAAAGTTCTTCATCTATTTGTATATAAGTTTTTGTAAAACTATATTTTTTCTTAAAGTATTTATCTGCTTTTCCTAACCGATGCACTAATATATGTCTAATTTGATGGTAATATGACATTTTGTTAATTCCTGGACCAAGACTACTTATATCAATACCCAATTGTTGCTTATAATACTTAACGACATCTTCGTAACCTGCACTCGATAATGGTCGAGTTTCTTTTTGCAATAAAATGTTTCTTAGTTCTCTAACAGTTGTTAATTCTAAAATTTGTGAGTAGTTTAAATCTATAATCTTTTTATTATTCAAAAATGGTTTAGTAGTTTGTTTAAAAATATCCCTAACCGACTGGACAAGAAATATTTCTAAAGCAGATATTATTCTAATGTAAATTAACTCTCTGGATAAGAACGGTATGTTTTGGTCAAAACTTCTTACAATAAATTCTTTAGTAACTGGTTCAAAAGTTAGTTTACTTTGAATTCTACTTTTTTCTGTTTTTAAATTTTCTTGTTCCCAGAAATTTGAGGAACTTAAATCTTTTACATATGGATTAGTGACAATCAAGAAACTGACAAGAGATTTTAATTCTATTTCAAAATATTTGAATGCACGTTGCTGTTTTATAAACATGATGGATTCTTGGTTTTTTTGCTTCCAACCAAAAGCATTGAGATGGTTGGGTTTTAAAGTTAAATTATTGATTTACAATTACTTACCTTTTCTTAATGCGAATGTTGGGATACACGAATGATGGCAAGCAACGCAGGGACGAAGTCCCAGTTGATTTTTGAAAACCAACCAAACAGAAACAAATTTAGTAACTATTTGGAAAAAAGCAAGCACACCTTGACAAAAGGTGGTGGCAGTCCCCCGAGAAAATTAAAATCCCCTTGATATCGCTCTAAATATCTTGTCGAAATGATGTTTGAAGTTCATTTAATAACCTAACAAATTGAACTTCGAATTTATATTTAAAAGAATTTTATTCTATAGAATCTTTGTCTAAAGTCATCTTATCCAAGTCATTGCTTTAGTAGCATAAATAACTTTTGAACTATCCTTTTCACCGTCAAAAAAGTCATTGGGTAGTTTAGAAATTATGTCTTTAGTTTTTATTTTTCTATTGGTATTATACAATTCTTTCAATAAAATCATTTTTGTCAATGTTAATGCTTTTTCTTTTAACTCTTTAATCTGAATTAGTTCATTTGAAGCAATGACCATTTTACCAAAATTAGTTAGTTTAAACTCAGAATCAATTATATCAAGTAACAGAATATCTCTATTAAACTTACTATTAATTAAGCTTGGGTTACTTGATAAAAGTGGAATTTGTTCAAGTATTTCTTTTAAAGAACTTCTAGGAATTAAATTTGTTTTATCTTCAAGTGTTTGTACTGTTTTACTCTTTCCTCTTCCTTTTACAGGTTCTATAAGTTTGTTTTTTATATCCAAATCAGATAATAGAAACCAACTAATTATGTTTTTTGCATAGGAATCCCAAGTATTGTCTTGAAAGTCTTGTTTAAATATATTCTTCAATATTTGAATTACATCAGACTTTGAAATTCTGTTTTGTGGAAGTTTTTTGAGAGAGATATAAGGTGTATAGTTTTGAAATCGGTTTGTAATAAAATCAATAAAACCTTGTTTAGATATTTTTATTTCATTGCTTACAATGTAGCTGTCATCATTTTTTTGGATAAATCCGAAATTTCGTAATTCGATTAGAATATTTACCAATGTTTCTGAACTAATCCCCTTTGGATGTTTAGCTAATAAGGTGTCCATACTTTCTGCTTTGCCATCTTCAAATAGTAAAAAAACTTCTAAACAAAGATTGACACCCTGTCTCAATAGGTAACTTTCTCCAATTATTGGAATATTTCCAGTCACTAAATAGTCTCTGTAAATATCCCAATAAATATTGTAGTTTGCACCCGAACGAATTATCAATCTCTTGTGAAGCAAAGAAGAAATAGTATCAGTTTGGATAATATCACCAACCTCGGTCTCATCAAAGAAAGTACCTTCATATGCTTTTCTTGCAATAATTTTAAGGGCTTTTAATTCTGATGCAAATAGTCTTTCTTCATCTTTTTTGAAGAGGTCAAGAATATTAAGATTTGATTCAATTAAATTCTCTTTTGCAAGACCAGAGTTAATTTGGTCATAGATATGAATACATAATTTTTTTGTTAACCAAGGTAGCCCTTGTGAGCTTTCTTTTATCCTCTCTTTTATTCCTTTATCTAAGATACCAACTGAACCTTCAAGTTGTTTAATAATTCCGTCTATCTCTTTCTCACCAAACTCACTTATTGTAAACTCTCTTGCTTGTTCTTTTGCCTGTTGCCATATATGGTAAGATGGGTCATCACTTTGTATAAAGAAGTCTGATTTCCAAGAAAAACCCATTATAATATTTGGTTTCAAATCAGTGACATCCGTTAGAAATTTGTAGAATGTTTTGAAAAAGTCTTTTTTTCTAAAAACATCTTCAAATTGGTCAAATATTAGAACTAAAAACTTATTCTTAATCTTCAGATTTTGATTAAATAATTTTACACTTTCCGATGATAGTAAGTCATTTGAAGATGTAAACGAAATATCTTTACTAAAAATATTTCGTTCTAAAAAATTATCATCAATTGCCGAAGTAATCAATTTTTGTAATGATAATGCTACAAAGTTATCAGAAATAGCACTTCGTGTGTCAATTGCAATTGCATAAAAATTATTTTTGTAATGTTTGTTTTGGCATCTATCTTTTATTTCTAACACTAAAGAACTTTTTCCCCAGCCTGATTTCCCGTTCAGATAAAAGATTCTTTTTCTTGATTCACCATTTCTAATTTCTTTGAAATAACTAAGTATCCTAGTTCTTATTTCGTCCCTTCCAACGAAATGATTTTTATTTGCTGAGGCTGGAAGGTAATCATACCAGTTTTCACTTTCTTGAACTTCTGATATTGCTTCTATTATTAACTCACTTTTATTTTGTGAATGAGGAGATTTATCATTAGAAATAATAGAAATTAATGTTAAACTGGTAAGTTCTGATATTTTGTCCTTCAGTTTATCAATATCAAGTGAATCTACGATTTTATCATTATGTTTAGCATTAACGACTATATATTTTGTGGGTAATGCGTTGGACTCATTAATCAAATAAATTAAGTAATCTCCAAAATAAGTTACAGCTAATATTTTTTTTGATATTATGAATTTCCCAAGTTTAGAAGACGGTTCAAATATCATATTAGCATCTAAAAGCATTTTAATAATGTCATTAGGCTCAAAAAAAGTTAAATTTTTATATTTTGCTTTTTGCTTCATTTCTGAGAGCAAAGCACCCGCTTGACTTTCTAATTCTTGTGTTCTAAAAAAATATCCTTTGTCAACATCCTTAAAATCAACATTAAATGCAAATTTTGAAAGCTCGTCAGAAGAAACCTTTTCTTTTGCTTTACATTCAACATAAAGAAGTTCTTTGTTATGTTTATGTTCTGCCACTAGGTCAATTTCCATACCTGAAAAATTTATATTATTCCTAATGTCATATTGATGAATAGTTAAAAGGTTTCTTACTAATGACTCAAAGCAATTACCTTTTGCCTTATTTGAAGAACCGTCTTCTAATATTATTTTAATTTCTGATACCATTATGTTTAATATATGAGGGCATAAAGAATTAGCCAGTAACTCAAATTTAAAGAAAGCTTTGTAGTAAGTAGTATTATATTTTTTTTAATTCCAACTAGTAATTAGACGAAAGGAGTAGAATTACAAGTTGCTGATTATAAGTTAGTTAAATGCTGCTTTTGTGCAGATTTTGAAACGCAATATTATAATAATTCTCGACATAAACTAATATTTCAATTTTTTATTTATTTGTATAGATTATAAAATACTTATAGTTAGCTATTTATAGTTAGATAAATTATCATAACCTTAAGCCAAAAAATAAATTTGTACTAATTTTATCTAATTGATAATCAAATAATTAAGTTTATACTTAGCCTCAATCCTTCGAGACAAGAAAACAACTTATAATATTTTAATATATTTGTATTAATTAAAATCTATTGATAATCAGTAAATTATAGTTAAGTGATAATTAGATTAAAACCCCAAATAATAAGACCAAAGTGGTTGATTGAAGGTCATCCTGATTATTTTTTCGCTGAAAATAAAAAGTTATATCGGGTTTCAACTCAAAGAGAAATCCGACTTATACTCATGGGCTATACCAAAGGTTATTACCTAAATCGTAAGTTTTTTAGTTTAAAACAATTAAAAAGTCTAATCTATAAGATTGATGTCGAGCAGGTCGAACGGACTCCTAACATATCTAAGTGAATCTCGATGGATATGCGTATAACGCATCGTTGTTGTAATATTACTGTGCCCCAGTAACTCTTGTATATGTCTGATATCAACCCCAGCGTCTAGTAGGTGAGTGGCAAAGCTGTGTCGCAAGGTATGAACACTCACTTGTTTGTTTATTTTACAGTTATTAACCACGTTTTTGAATACAATCTGAATACTTCTTTCGCTAAGTGCTTCTTGTGTCAACTCATCTTCAAATAAATATTGTTTGGGTCGGTAGGTACGATAATATTCTCGTAAAAGATTTAAAATATTATCCGAAAGTAAAACATATCGGTCTTTTTTGCCTTTACCATTTTTAACCAAAATAGTTTTATTATACTTATTGATGTTACTTAATTTTAAGGTACTAGCTTCTTTAATTCGCATACCCGTTGAGTAAATTAAACTAAAAATTGTTCGATATTTCAAACTTTTTGTGCGGGTCAAAATCTCTTCAATTTCAGCTTTACTTAAAACTGATGGTAATTGTTTGGGTTTGATTATTTTCGGAAGTTCAAAATATTCACATGGTTCTTGTCCTAATACTTTTTCGCGGTAATATTTGTAGGTGTTGATGATTACATTGAGCGAGGAAGCAGATAAACCTTTTTTACTGACCAAGAAATCAAGGTATTTTTCGAAGGCTGATTTTGAAATGTTTTGGAGGTTTGAATTACCAAAATAATTAATTATTCGAATCATCTGACTCCTGTAATTACTGATGGTCTTTTGACTGTAATTTCTAATCCTCAAACTTCTACATAATTCAACAATAATCGGATGCTTATAAGCTTCATTGAAAGAAACCCGATTAGCCCAACGCCGCTGGGCAAACTTTGAGAAATACTGGTTAATTTCTTCATTACTCACTTGTGGCTTGTATTGAATAATCAGTTCTTTCGAAAATTTGCATTTATCTTTGCCAAACATTTTTCCAATCATTACAATATTGTGACGATTGTTCGGAACAAGCCATCCTTTTCTTGAGCGGCTCCACCTGCGTTCGGGAATTTTCGAAATTATTGCATTAGAACTTAGGTCATTGAACCTAACTAAAAGAAAGTGTGCGTTTTGGGTGTCTTTAGTAACTTCAATCATTATTTACAGCAAAGTTTGTGATTCTAAATTACAAATTTTAATAGAAATAAATGTGTGTATCAAAAGATTTTTTAATGCATGAAGATGAATTTTTAATGGTAGTTTAGTGCAGGAAATTAGCTATATAGGTGTCTTAAACTGAATTTATTCAGTTTAAAGAAATCAAATCCGTTGTTTTTTTAGTCACGGAATTTATTCCGTAAAAATGAAGAAATAATCAAGAATAGAAATCTATCAATAATTACTATAAAAATACGTCGAATTACAAAGTTTGGCGTACTTTGCGTTAAAATATGTAAACACGAAATATTTAATATGTACTTACTCCACAATTTTAAAATGCTGTGAATAATGTCTAATTACCTTTTTTCGAAAACAGCCTATATCAAAGGTGTACAATGTGAAAAACAATTGTTTCTTTATAAATATCATTATAAGCTACAAGACCCGCTTAGCCCTGAAATTTTAGCAAAATTCAAAGGTGGTCACGATTTTGAAGATTCCTATCGTGAAAAGCATTTTCCATTTGCTGTAAATATTGAAAAGATTGCCAAGAACCGAAATGACTATGAAAGTCTGACCAAAAAAGCCTTACAAAAACAGGTTGCAGATATTTTTGAAGCTACTTTTGTTTATCATGATGTTTTGGTAATGAATGATGTGTTGAGTAGGAGCAGTGGCCAATGGGAAATTCAAGAAATTAAAAATAGTGCTGAGTTAAAGGCAACCCATATCCAAGATATTGCTTTGCAATATTATGTTACTAAAGGAGCTTTAGAACAAGAATTATCTGCCAAACTTGTCCTTTTTGATGAAATAGATAGTTATAAACTGATTGATGTAACCGAAGAAGTAAGAGCTTTGCAAGTTGAAATTGCAAGTAATGTCAAGCATTTTAAAAATGTGTTAGCCTCGTCAAAAATTCCTGAAAAAGCGATTGGCGAACAATGTGAAATGCCTTATAAGTGTAGTTTTTGGGGATATTGTCATCGTTGAGAATCTATTTCATCATGAACAAAAAAGAGGTATCAAACATTATGCTTGATACCTCTTTGTATGAATAAGACTTCAATTAAACAATTTTAAGCTTTTGTCCTTTCTTTACTGAATTTGAGCGTAAGCCATTAATTTTCTTTATTTTTTCAATTGAAATACCACCGTAGCGTTGTGAAATGCTCCAAAGGGTATCACCTCTTTGTACAATATGATACTTCGGTTTTGATTTTTCAATAACTTTCTTCGATTTTCTTTCTTCTTTAATCGTACGTTCAACCTCCACAACCTCTTCAACATCATCAAGGATGACCAATCTCTGGCCTACCATAATTTTGGAAGACTTTAAGTTATTCCAAGTTTTGAGGTCATACATATCTACATCAAACTTATCTGCAATTCTATTCAATACATCACCGCGTCTGACCGTATAAGTTCTTTTCTTTACCTTTCTGATTTTCTTAATTTCTTCTTCTTCCTTCTCTGGTTCTACTTCTTCGATTGGCTCATTTGTACTGCTTAAAGTTGTATATTTAGGGTCTCCAATGATAAGAATACCATCTGATGATTTACTTGAAGCTACATTAGTTGATTTCCCCGAAGAGGCATCTGCTAGCATAACTGATACTCCATTGAGCTTTTGGGCTGAATCTAAAATCATTTGTCGATTCGCCTCAAAAAAAGCATAACTTTGAGCAGGAATTCTCAATTCAAATCCTCTTGAATGTTGAGGTAGAACTCCCTTCAAAATGGAAGGATTATGTTTCTGAATATCATCTAAACTAATACCACTTACATTCGAAAATGTTTCAAGGTCAAGATAGCCATCGATAAGAATTTTCTCAACTGGCTCATGCTCCATTACTTCCTCTGGAAAAATACCATAGTCTCCAGCATGATGCATCATATACATAATTGCTGTAAATTGAGGTACATAAGCACGTGTATCGCGGTGTAGATATGGGTGTAATTGCCAATAATTAGTAATATTACCCGCACGACGTATGGCACGACGTAAATTGCCAGGGCCTGTATTATAAGAAGCTAATACAAGTTCCCAATCACCAAATATATTATATAATTGGCGGAAATATTTACAAGCAGCCTCTGTCGATTTTTCAATATCCATACGTTCATCAACGTATTCATCAACTCTTAAACCAAAATCTTTACCGGTAGGCTTCATAAATTGCCACAAACCAACGGCTTTGGCATGAGAAATGGCTTTGGGATTTAGTCCCGATTCAAGCATCGAAAGATACTTAAGCTCGTCGGGCATATTATATTTGGCCAAATATTTTTCAAAAATTGGAAAGTAAAAGTTCTTCTTTTCAAGCATTCGTTTCGTAAAACTAGGCTTTTTAAAGATAAAATAATCTACAAAACTATGTACGATTGAATTGTATTGAAGAGGAATAGAACGTTGTAGGTTCTGAAATCCTTCTCTTACTTTATTTACATCGGCTGTAGGAATGAAACTTTCTACGCCTTTAGTTTCTTCTGTTTCAATCAAGGAATCTTCTACTGAAACCGTAATTGCCTCTTCTGGTATAATTGATTGTGCTATTGTTGTAAGGGAGGCACAACCTAAAAAACTCGTTAGGACAAGGATTTTGTTGGCTATCTTCATCTTTATTTCTTGATTAGCGAAGCTATTTTAATCTTTAATTAATGGTACTAGGAAAGAAACCTTTTACCAAAAATAAATTATATCTGTTTTTTTGTCAAGTATTTACGGTTTTATATTTGTATTTTCAAATATTTCTGAAAATACAAAAAATAAAACATTTGTTGTTATTGCAATGAATTAGCGAATGCAAGCATTTCTGCTTCTTCAAAATTCTTGCCAAGAATTTGAATCCCTATGGGTAAACCTTCTGAGTTTTGGCCATTTGGAATCGAAATACAAGGATTTCCTATCACATTTGCTTGAACCGTGAAGATATCCATCAAAAACATTTGTAATTGGTCATCTGATTTTTCACCAATCTTTATTGCAGGAGTTGGTGTTGTTGGAGAAATCAGAAAATCATATTTCGAAAGAATTTCATCCGTTGATTCTTTTATTAAACGACGAACCCTCTGTGCTTTCGTATAATAGGCGTCATAATAATCTGCACTCAGTACAAAAGTGCCCAAAATTATTCTTCGGCGAACCTCAGCACCAAACCCTTCCCCACGTGATTTTTTATATAATTGTTCGAGGTTTTTTACTCCCTCCGCACGATGTCCGTAGCGAACACCATCAAATCTCGAAAGATTCGAACTTGCCTCGGCTGTTGTTAGAATATAATAAGTAGGAAGAAGATACTTCATCAAGGGGTAGTCAACCGCTTCAACAATATGTCCTTGGGCTCTAAGTTGTTCTATTTTATTAGAAGTTTGGCGTTTGACATCTTCATCTAAACCTTCACTTTCGAGTGCTTCACGCATGTAAGCGAGGCGATATTGTTTTTTAGGCGTAAGCTTTTCTGTGTATGCGGGCACTTCTTGGCTCGAAACTGTGCTATCATGTTCGTCGGCACCTGCAATGATTTCAAGTAGGAGGGCTGCATCTTCTACTGTTTTAGTAATTGGACCTATACAATCAAAAGATGAAGCATAAGCGATGAGCCCCCACCTAGAAACACGAGAATATGTAGGTTTTAGACCTACCACTCCACAAAAAGCGGCTGGCTGACGAACCGAACCGCCAGTATCCGAACCCAAAGATGCCAAACACATATCTGCTTGAACAGCCACTGCCGATGCTCCAGATGAACCACCCGGAACACGTGTTGGGTCAGCAAAGTTTAGAGTAGGCCCGAATGCCGAGTTTTCATTGGAAGAGCCCATGGCAAATTCGTCACAATTTTGTCGACCAATGATAATCGCATCTTCAGCTAAAATACGTTCTACGGCAGTAGCTGTAAACTGAGATTGAAAACCATTTAATATTTTGCTTGAAGCTTGTAAACCATGATTTTCGTAGGCCAATACATCTTTCAAACCAATGACCATACCTGCTAAACGACCAGCAGTTCCATTATTTATTTTTTTGTCAACTTCTTCTGCTTGTTTAAGAGCTTCTTCTGCATACACTTCTAAAAACACATTCAAATTTTTATGTGCTTCAATTTGCTCCAAATAGTGTTTCACCAACGATACACAGTTAGTTTCACCACTGGAAATGGCTTGTTTTACTTCTTTAAATGAATTGTATTTGGTCATTTTTTAACGCATTACAAAAGATTACCTTGAATTTTTAGATTAAATATATCAAAAATTGCTTATGATTTTTTTGTGATTTGCTCTAAAAATTCAGATTATTTAAAAACAAAAAAACAACAGCCACACAGTTTTAGGCTGGGTGCTGTTGTTAAGGTGTTGCCCAATTTAAGTAGCCTGAGCGTAGCAGAAGGCAAATAAATTGAGCAAAAATATCCTTATTTATCGTCTGATGCGGCTTTTTCGATATTTTCTTTTACTTCACGAGAAGCATCTTTAAATTCACGAATTCCTTTTCCTAATCCACGTGCAAGCTCAGGTAATTTTTTTGCACCGAAAAAGAAAAGAATCACTACCAAAATCAGAATCATTTCTGTACTTCCAAGACCAAACATAATATTATAAAATTTAAAGTGTTTTTTGACAATTATTTAATGGAAAGGGTTTTGTTTATCAAATATGCATCAAATATAACGTATAATTTGATACTACAAATGTATAAGTAAATTAGAAATTAAAAAATTAATTTCGTCTTAAACTTTTGTCGTTTTGTCTATTTTGCCATTCATTGAATTTCACAAGTTCATCATCAATACTCTTGAAAATAAACATCAATAAGGCGACATCATCACTTAAACCAATAAATGGTAGTATATCAGGAATGATATCAATTGGGGCAATAAAGTAAACAAAACCCGCAATTACTTTAAGCAAATTTCCTACTTCAATCTGTCGATAATCGCCTACTGCATAAGCTTTTATCAATGTACCCAAAATTGTAACTTTTTCTCGAATTACATCAAAAACACCGCCCGCTCCTAAGTGTTGAGTTTTCTTCAAAGCAGTTTGGAGGAGTTGTAAAAGACTTTTGGCATTTTTAGCAATTCTGGGTGCTTTTTTTAGGGCACTTTTATAAACGACTGACTCTATTACTTTCGAAAGTAAGTTTTGTGTTTTATTAGTGGTTGTTGTACTCATTTTGTTATCTGGCTTCAATTTTAATTAGTTTTTAGCTTCAGGATATCGAATGTAATTTATGCTCAAAAGAAGCTCAAATTTGTCTTGACATTATGAAACTTAACTTAGAAACGTAAAAAACTACAAAAATTATCCGATAAATATAAAAAATGCAAAAAAAACATTCAAATACATTGTTTTATATTAGTTTTGTCCAATAAATTTGTTGTTAGGTTACAACAAATAAATTTTTGTATTGAAACTACAAAAATAGTGGTGTTAAAACCATTTTTAGTTTTTTTTACTTATCATCAAATTCGTATCTAAAAATAACCCCAAGATACGAATATAATTTATAAATAAGTTCCTCCATCGGGGGTTAGGGGGCTTTAGAAACTATGAAAGTAACAGTAGTAGGTGCAGGTGCGGTTGGTGCAACCACTGCCGAC
>NZ_LXHX01000034.1:0-19472 GCF_001649495.1 Emticicia sp. MM
GCAACCACTGCCGACAACATTGCTCGTAAGCAAATCGTAGATGAAGTTGTATTGCTAGATATTAAGCAAGGTGTTGCTGAAGGTAAAGCAATGGACTTGATGCAAACAGCTTCATTAGAAGGCTTCGATACAAAAATTATCGGTTCAACAAATGATTATACAAAAACTGCAAAATCTGATGTAGTTGTAATCACTTCGGGTTTACCACGTAAGCCAGGTATGACTCGTGAAGAACTTATTGGAATCAATGCAGGTATCGTAAGAGATGTGGTTACGAAAATCTTAACTCATTCTCCAAAGGCAATCTTGTTAATTGTTTCGAACCCAATGGATACAATGACTTACTTGGCATATCAAGTAGCTCAATCAATGGGTGTAAACAAAAAGCGTATCATCGGTATGGGTGGTTCGTTAGACTCATCACGTTTCCGTTATTATTTATCGCAAGCAACTGGTTTTGCTCAAAGCGATATTCACGGACAAGTAATCGGTGGTCATGGCGATACAACCATGATTCCATTGACTCGTTTAGCTACTGTAAATAGTATTCCTGTTAGCCGTTTCTTATCAAAAGATGTACTTGATAAAGTAGCTGCCGATACTATGGTTGGTGGTGCAACACTTACTGGTTTGTTAGGAACTTCAGCATGGTATGCTCCGGGTATTGCTTCTTGTGCGGTAGTTGAGGCAATCATCCGTGATGAGAAAAAAGTGATTCCTTCAAGTGTTTACTTGAATGGAGAATATGGCCAAAAAGATATTTGTTTAGGTGTGCCTGTTGTAATTGGTAGAAATGGATGGGAAAAAATCGTAAATATTCGTTTGAACCAAGAAGAACAAGCTGCTTTTGCAAAATCGGCTGATGCAGTGAGAAATATGAATAATGTTTTGGCTACTTTGTAATCAAAACTTATTGATGCCTATAAAAAGCTTGTGGACTTTTAAGTTCGCAAGCTTTTTTTTGATTTAGATTTTATACAAAATACCTTAAAATGAATAAAAACAGCTAATTTGCATAAAATTTAAGAAGAAAACATGATGTCAAATTCAGATATTGTTGAAACAATTGAGCTTACCGCAAAACTACTTGAACTGCACAACGAAGATGAGTTTAAGATAAAAACCTATACTAATGCTGCCTATAATTTAGATAAATATGTGGGAGAATTAGCACAATTAGATTTTCCTCAACTTACACAGATTCAAGGGGTTGGGAAAATGATGGCGGGTAAAATCTTAGAAATGGTTAGTACGGGACAGCTAAGAGATTTAGTTGAATTACTAGCCAAAACGCCTGAAGGTGTTATTGAAATGTTTAAAATTAAAGGCCTTGGGGCAAAGAAAATCAAGGTTTTGTGGAATGAACTGGGCATTGATAATCTCAATGAGTTACAAATTGCCTGTGAAAATGGAAGTATTGCTAAGGTGAAAGGTTTTGGCGGAAAAACACAAGATTCAATTTTAGAATCTTTGAAGTTTATTCAAAGTCAGGCTGGAAAACTCCGCATGGATAAAGCGGCAATTTTGGCTGAAATTATTTTAGAAGTTATCCAAAATAACTTTCCTAAAGTTGAAATTACGGGGCAAATTAGAAGAAAAACGGAAACTGTTGATACACTTACTTTCTTAATAGCTTATGAAGGCAATTTACCTACTTTTGAAATGGAAGGTTTTGAGCAAGATTTAAAAGCATCCTCACCTTTTGTTTGGCGTGGTAAATATTTAGAAAATAAGATTTTAATCGAAATCAGATTTGTACTTGAAAGTGATTTTGTTGCTAAACAGTTTATTTATTCCGCCCATGAAGACCACCTTAAAAAACGCAATGAAAATGGTATATCATTGTTGAATACTGCCATTAACATAAAAGAGATATCTACCCAAGAGGAGGCAGAAGTAGCCATTTACGAGAAATTTGGGGTTCCTTACATCATTCCAGAAATGCGTGAAGGTCTTAATGAATTTGAATGGGTGAAAAAACATTCAAATGATGAGCTTGTTACTTGGAATAGTTTAAAGGGAATTTTGCATAACCACTCGACTTATTCCGATGGACAACATTCACTCGAACAAATGGCAACTTATTGTAAAGAACTTGGTTTTGAGTATTTAGGAATTGCTGACCACTCACAGTCTGCCACTTATGCTAATGGTTTGTTGATTACGAAGATTCTGCAACAACATGCCGAGATTGAACAATTAAATAAAAAATTATCAACAGATAAACCTTTTAAAATTTTAAAAGGAATAGAGTCTGATATTTTAGGTGATGGTTCACTCGATTATCCAGACGAGATTTTGGCTAGTTTTGATTACATCGTAGCTTCTGTTCATTCGAATCTGACTATGAACCAAGCTCGTGCAACTGAGCGTTTAATTAGAGCCATTGAAAACCCTTATACTACTATTTTAGGTCATCCGACAGGTAGATTGTTACTTTCAAGACAAGGTTATCCGATTGATTATAAGGAAGTTATTGATTGTTGTGCAGCTAATGGAGTTGTTATCGAAATCAATGCTAGTCCTTACCGTTTAGACCTCGATTGGCGTTGGATTGAATATGCTTTAGAAAGGAACGTGATGCTGAGTATCAACCCTGATGCCCACGAAATGCAAGGTTACCACGACATGAATTATGGTGTAGCAGCCGCCCGAAAAGGTGGACTTACAGCTAATATGACATTTAATGCCCTTAGTTTGGTCGAAATGGAAGCTTATTTGGCTAATCGAAGACAAAAATAGTATTCATGCCACTGCCCCAATAAATATTGTGGTAGTGGCGATTTTAAGCAACTTTGCCAAGTTTTTGCATAGTTTTTTGAGTGGTAGCTCAGTTTCTTTGTAAAACTTCCTCAATTTGTTTGATTAATTCTTGCCCTTCTTCGTGGCTTGGGTCTGCTACTTGTGAAACGGCAAAATTTCCTTTTCTATCTATTAAAAAATAGGCTGGTATACCACTAATACCATAGTTTTTAGTGATACTACTGTTTTCATCAACTCTTAGATTGATGCCTTTTATATGATACATTTTTACGGCGTCTTTCCACTCTACCTCACTATCTAAAGAGATTTGAATAAAAACAACTTCAGCTTTAAATTTTTCTTTGATTGGCTCCATAAATTTCATGTCATAAATACACGGACCACACCAACTTGCCCAAAAATCGAGGTAAACTATTTTTCCTTGAAAATCTTTTAATGATACATCTTTACCATCAATATCTTTTAATTTGAAAGGTTTAGCCGGCGAACCTTTTGAGAGCGTTTTTGAAAAATTTACTTTATTTGACAAATAGTTTTTATAATCTCTATCGTTTGCTGTTGCTAAGAAGTCTTCAACTAATGTTTGAACTTTCGGACTAATATTTTCAGCGTCAATCATGTTATTTAGCTTGAATGCCAAAACTCTTTCAATTAGTTTGAATGAAAAATAGTCTTTGTCGTAAGAGGATTTAATAAGGTTGAGTTCTTCATTTTCGGTCAACTCTTTATGTTTTCGATTGCTAGATTTCGCAATAAATAAATCCATCAAATTTTGAAACATATTGCCGTATTCGAGCGAATTTGCCTGAACAGAATCAGCAAGTGCCTCCAATTTGAGGGTAGTTTTTACTTTTTCCTCAAGCCAAGAACCATATTTTTTACTCGATAAGTAATTGATTTTATAATTTTGAATGGCCCCTATGATATCTGCTTTGCGAGATTGAATGAAGATTTTAGATAAATTGGGTGTTTTTTCTAAATATTCTAATTGCGTTAATTGTTCGTTATCTAAAAAATTGAAGTATTGTTGTTGTGCTGTCTGGCTCTGCCGCTCTGCTTCCATCTCAAAGTCTCGTTTTACTTCAAATTTTTCTCTTTGTTTGATATAATAATTCCAATTTTCAGAACCATTGCCCCAAACCTTGATTGATGTCCAAAAGTTTTTTGGCGAAAACTTGATTGTAATATCATCTGTTGGCTCGATAATCCAATAATGAAAACCTTGGTCTGCGTAGTAAAAGTCGATATATGCGATATGTTTGATAGAAGAACTAAAAGAAAATTGATTCTTTTCATTGAGCTCTATTTCATATTCTTCTTCCTCTCCAACCCAGTCACGGTAAAGTGTTATTAAAACCTTTCGTTCGGTCGGATTTTGAATTTCACCCGAAAACTTAAATTGAGTTTGGGCGAGTGTAGCGAATGATGAAAGAAAGATTAAAATAAAAAATAGATATTTGGGTTTCATTGGGTTCAGTCTAGCATTTGACTTTCATAAAAATGTTTATTTAGCACAAATCCCGCCAACAAAATATTGACAGAAGCCATCAAAATTACTGGAATTTTGAACATAATCAATAGTAAGAATAAGATTCCAACAAAAAATAATCTCTGTAAATAAGTATCATTATTAATTTTATTGATGTATTGCGTTTGATGATTCAGTAGAATCATTGATAAGATGAATGTCATCAGAGAAAAAATAAAAATAACGCTTATTCCCTGTGGTAGATTTCTAAGAAGTACGATTAATTCAGGAATAAGAATAATTGAATAAGTAATGCTATAATTTAAAAAACGTTGAAATGTTTTGATAGGAAGGTTTCTGCTGAAAGATAAAAATTGGTGTTCAAAATAGATAAATTCTTGTGTAAAAATACTGTGTCCTGCCGCAGAAAAGAGTCCACCCAAAGCTAGTAGTCGCTCATCGTAAGCATCAGTGGGATATAAATTACAAACACCTGCCAGCATAAAACAACTAAATAATTTGCCTAAAAGTAATAATACAGGTTGTTTAGCAAATAAATATCTAATATAAAATAGGAAATGAGGCGTAGTAAATTTCCCTAAAAGATTTTGAATTGGTTGTTTGATTACTTGAGTGGCATTAGGTCTTTGAAGTCGATACTCGTATGCTGCTATTCCTGCTACAATAAAAATGATATGATAGGCAATAATCAAGAAAAATGCCCCAAATTGCTTTTCTTCAAGGGCAATTTTTAGCATCCACAAAGAATATAAGAAAGTTAGTTGAACCAAATTAAATTGTAGAGCAGCAAAGGCTGTCCAGCGTTTTAGTTTTGGAAAAAGGCTGATGTGATATAAAAATTCGTTGTTTTTTGATTCAAACATTCGTAAAGTAAAAAGGGTAATTTTTACAGTATGTAGAGCCCAAACAAGGAATGTTAATAGAAGCAATGAAGGTAGTTTCAAAACCAATTTTATGATTGTAATGTGCTCATTGGCTCTCAGAAAACCAAAACTAAACATCATGATTGCAAAAATAAATATTACATTTTGACGGTAATATTCCTTTGTAATAGCGAGATTGAGTATTCGAATGATGCTTTTCATACTTGCTGAGTAATGGTTTGGTCTTGTACTAAATAAATATTCTTAATACTCAACTTGGCTTCAGAACCACCCGTGAGAAAATCCTGATGTGATGAAAGTAAAAAGCTTACTCCTTGGTTTAAAGCATATTCTTTTACCAAATCATATATTATTGCTACTGAATTTTTATCAATGGTAATCAAAGGTTCATCGAGCATTATTAAACTGGGGTGTCCTAAAAACGCTGATAATAAAGAAATTTTCTTTAGCATTCCACTTGAGTAGGTACCAATCGGAGATTTCCAATAAATATCAACACCAATTTTTTCTGCCAATTGATTAAGTTGACTAGGGGCCGCTTGTTTGGCTTGAGCAATAAAACTTAATAAATCATAGCCAGTGAGGTAATCTGGATATGCGGGGTCGGCTTCGCTCATATTTACTTTCATTCTGTAATTCACAGAATCTTTTCTGATATCAAGATTTTTCCATAAGATTTTACCATCGAAAGGAATGATTCCAGCCACTGACCTAAAGAAGGTAGATTTTCCCGAACCATTTACACCTTTAAACCAATGAATGCCTTCGGGGATGCTTAATTCTTCAATGGCAATGATTGTATGATTATTATATTTTTTTGAAAAATTCTCAATTTTTAACATCGTGACAGTTTTAAGTATGAAAGCAAATAGGGTAGAGCACACTAAAATAGTGTACTAAGGAAACATTTTTTCTAAAGTTTTACCAAAAAAAATACATAAATGGTACATGGGCATTTGAATAATTACTGATACTTAGGCTAAAACTAACAAAAAACGTTCTACTAAATCTTTAAAAAATATTATTTGGCAAAATACACTCAAAAGAGAAAAAAAATGGGTTTTTGTATTATTATAAGGAAGAATTGAAAAGCAACTCAAAAAAGTGAAATTTTTGCTTCTATTTAGTCTATTCAGTTAATAGGATTATTTGAACTTTCTCTTGAAGTATTCCGAAAAACGTTGTAATATTCTAATATTATGCTATAATTTTAAAACAACTTTTAGAAATTAATGATTTATTAATTGACTTATGTTCAGATGCTTACATACATTTGCATCACAAAGGTTTTCGAAGGAGACGAATAATTGATATGACTTTTTTTAGTTTTAACTTTTAAAGAATTTACTCCAATGGAAACAAAAACAAAGAAAATTATGAAAACATTAGCAATCGTATTGGCACTTGCCTCGGTAACAGCTACTGAAGGTTTTGCACAAGCAAAAGCTGCATCTGGAAAAGTAAGCTCAACAGCTAAAGTATCAAACCTAAGCGTACAGGACATGGGTAGCCTTCGCTTCAAATTAGCTTTTGAAAACCCACTGAAACAGAAAACTAAAATTTCTTTAGTTGACAAAGACGAGAACATCTTATTTAGCGAATATACTAATGGAAATGCTCAGTATGTAAAGGCATTTAACCTTTCGAATTTGCTTGACGGCGAGTATTCATTTGTAGTACAAGCTGGTAGCGAATTGTCGAAAAAAGACTTCGTCATTAGTACAAAAACACTACGTGGTATTTCATTAGCCAAAAAATAACCTAAGTCTCGCTCAATTTTATTTTCATCATTAAACAATTAAGACAATGAATAAGAACACTAAAAATATCATTAAAGCATTAGCAATCGTATTGACTTTAGCTACAGCCACTACTGAAGGTATGGCACAAACAAAAGCAACAGGAAAAGTGGCCTCTACTGAGAAAAATGCATTAGCAGTTCAAGATATGGGTAGCCTACGTTTCAAACTAGCTTTTGAAAACCCATTGAAACAAAAAACAAAAATCTCTTTAGTAGATAAAGAAAATAATGTGTACTTCGTTGAGTATGCTGCCAATGATGCTGCTTACGTGAAAGCATTTAATTTGTCAAACCTTTCTGATGGCGAATATACTTTCGTTGTAGAATTAGGAACTGAGAAGTTGACAAAAGAATTTGCTATCAATACGCAAACTTTTCGTGGAATTGCGTTGGCAAGCGACAAATAATTATGAAGATGAGCCAACGAAACCTCAAACAAAATCGTCAGCACTAAAAACCTTTGTATAATTAAAATAGCCGTTGCAATGCAACGGCTATTCTTGTTTTAAACTGCTACTGGAGCTTTAATGGCTGGATATGGGTCATATTCGCTGAGTGTAAAGTCTTCAAACTTGAAGTCAAAAATACTTTTTACCTCAGGATTTAAGGTCATTTTTGGTAATTTTCTTGGCTCACGAGAGAGCTGTAATTTTACTTGTTCGATATGATTTGAATAAATGTGGGTATCGCCACCAGTCCAGATAAACTCATGGGCTTCAAGGCCACATTCTTGGGCAACCATCATGGTAAGAAGGGCATAAGAAGCAATATTGAATGGAACACCCAAAAACACATCGGCACTACGCTGATATAATTGACAAGATAATTTATTGTCAGCAACATAAAACTGAAAGAGAGCATGACAAGGCATCAATGCCATTTTAGAAAGTTCACCTACATTCCAAGCAGAAACGATAATTCTTCGAGAATCTGGTGATTTTTTTAGCTGGTTCAAAACATCTTTAAGTTGGTCGATTGTCTGGCCATTAGGTGCTGCCCAGCTACGCCATTGTTTACCATATACTGGTCCTAAATCTCCATTTTCGTTGGCCCATTCATCCCAAATCGAAACGCCATTTTCTTTTAAATAAGCAATATTTGTTTCGCCCTTGATAAACCATAAAAGCTCATGAATAATAGATTTTGTGTGTACTTTTTTGGTTGTAACAAGTGGAAAGCCCTCTTGAAGATTAAAACGCATTTGGTAACCAAACACACTGATAGTTCCTGTACCCGTACGGTCAGTTTTTACGGTACCATTTTCAAGAATATGATTTAGTAAATCGTGATATTGCTTCATCTTTTGATTAGATTCTTTAATTTTTCAAGCAAAGATACTATTGTTTGATTTGAAAAATATAAAAAATATACTAAAAACGAGCTACACCATTCATTTGAATCATTTATTAAGGTTTTGTCTGTTTACGTAAATGAAATAAATTTTACTCTGTCTAAACAGTCTTTCGTACGTCTTCGAGAAGCAATAAATTTTTCGCCATTAGATAATTTGAAGGTAAGTCTGTTTTTTTCTAAATAAATGGTAGAGATGTGTTCGATATTTATAATGTGTTTTCTGCTGATTCTCAAGAAATTATCATAGTTGATAGACGAATGAACCACATGAAGTGTTTGAGAAGTTATAGTTTTTGATTTGTTAGTTGTGTAAATTAATGTATAATTGCTCTCACTTTCAAGGTACATTATCTCATTGGGCTCAATTTTTAAATTGCGTGTCAAGTATAGTGTTTCCATAATGGGAAGGAATTAATCATTGAAATTGTAAACTACAAAATTAAGGTTAATTCCAAAATATTTTATGCGTAAAAACACCTGTTTTGAAGTGAGAAAGCTCTATTTTTAGGAATCAAAATTGAAAATTTTAGAAATTGAAACAGAAAATTCTTTTACTCCATGAGCGTGTCAAGCAAGATTGGCGGTACTTAACACTCGTAGCTTATGTGATTGTGGCACTTCTGACACTTATTCTGCATTATCTACGTCCGGGTGAGGCTGGAGTACTACTCGATGGCTTTTTATCTACTTTGGCAAGTATTGTGGCAACTTTAGTTGTAACTACTTTTTCGTTTGTTTTTGTTGCTTTACAACTTGCTTCAGTTCAGTTTTCTCCTCGAATTATTCGTTCATTTTTTGAATACGACCATTTTAGTCGTTTTTTTCTTTGGTCTTTTATTGCTTGTGTGGGGTATCTGATGAGCTTGCAATATTTTGGTCTTTCTGATGCCGTATTAATTTATCCGAAATTTGGTATTGTGGGGGCTTTTTACTTGATATTGCTGGTTTTTCCCTTGTTTATTCATCATGTGGTTGATAATATCAATGCTTCAAGTATCACTCAAAACATCGCAAAACGTACAATCAACGAAATCGAACAACTTTACGAAACTAATGGTTTTCAACAAAATCCTTCAGATAAAGTATTGATTATTAATCAAGAAAGTGGGTATTTGGATTCTATCAAGTATAAAAAATTGTTTGATGTAATTCCTGAGGGTAATCGTTCGAAAATTGTAGTGAAACCACATGTGGGAAGTTTTGTTTTGGCTGGAATGCCATTGCTAGAAGTTTTGATTGACAATGAGGAGGATAGGGTTTTCTTCGAGCAAAACAAACAGTTAATTGCCGCACAGTTCATCATCAGCAAGTTTCGTAGCTATGAGCAAGATATTCCTTTTGGTATCCGTCAGTTGGTAGATATTGCTATCAAGGCTATTTCTCCTGCGGTAAATGACCCAACTACGGCTCTTAACTGTATTGATTATCTCGGAAATATTATTCAAAAAGCAGCTTTAAGCAATACAATTTCAAAGGAGGCAATCTTATTAGAAAGGAAAAATATTTTTATCCGAGAATTTAATTTCGAACAATTAGTCGATTTAGCATTTGACCAAATCTATCATTGGGGAAAAGAAGATTATATAGTTGTAAGGCATCTCATAAAGACAATAACAAATATTCTCACGTTTGTTACTGATTCAAGTAAATTGAAAGTGCTTTTGGCAGAGGTTGAAGATATGGAGCTATCATTCTTGCAAGAAGATTATGAAAAAGTTCGAAGTGAATGTCCGTTTAAAAAGGCTGAGCATCGAAATAGTTTACGAGAGCACTTATCTGATTATTATGAAATGGCTATCAAGCGAATGGAAGAAATAGGGAAGGATGATAAAAAACTTGTATCCATAAAAAAATCCTACGAACGAAATTTAGCCTTTATCTTAAAAAATAGGGAATAAAAAATGGAACCACACTAGGTGGCTCCATACTTTGGTTATCCAAGTTTAGCGAACAGCTAACCGCTACTAGCCAATAGCTAATAGCGGTAAACCAGTTTATCTTTGTTTGTGGTCAATTACTGCACCTACGCCAGCACCGGCACCGGCTCCAACAACACCACCAATAATAGCACCTTGACCTTTTTTCTTAGAAACAACTGCTCCAGTGATGGCTCCTACGCCTGCACCAATCATCGCTCCTTTGGCGGTATTACTTAATTTTTTCTTTTTTGAAGTACTAACAGGAACAGGAGCTGAAGGCGATGGTGCTGGAGCAGTACTATTGTGTGATTTAGTAGCAGCTAAATTATTTTTCTCTGATTTTATTTCTTTGTCTTTGGCTGCCAATTTCAAAGAGTCGATTTCTTTTTGTTGCTGACTTATCAAGTTTGCTTGGTTTACGGAGTCAATAGCCGCTTGCTTGGCTTTCATGATTTCGGCGTTTGTATCACTTGAACGATTGCATCCATATATAAAAGGAATGAAGGTCAATATTAAAACTAATTTTTTCATGGTATTATATGATTTGGTTAGTAAAAAAACTTAATCTCCTAACTGAGATACCATCACTACAAAAGAATAATACCATTAATTTTTTTAGTTTATCGTCTAAAAAATCAGATAAAAACGGGGAAAAGATTCCTCAAAATTCAACAATTTGTGGCGTTTTGTAATATTATCTGAAAATTTCTCGCCATTTTCTTCTTCTAAAGTATCTTTTAAAACCTATGTAAAACATAAAAATTGATGCAATGCCAAATAAAATGGATAAGGTTTGAAGTGAAAGTAAACTCAAACTGATGGCAATCGCTAAGAAAATAAAACCTGTGTAAATGGCAGAATTAAGCGGAACAGGTTTAGCCTTCAAGCTGTTTAATGCAATATTTTGACTATATTTTTTAGAATCAAAACTTGGTTTTACTATAAGAACTTTGCTTCGATATTTTACGTTTTTTACTCTATTTTTGTTAATTTCTTCTTTAATAAAAGGTATTTGAGGGTTTTCAATGACAGTTTCTTTAGTAAAGTTTCTACTCGAAATACTTTCCATTTCATTTGAAACCAATAATTCTGGTTGGGAAATTATTGGTTTTATGGAATAATCATTAGTTGAATAATTTGATTTTTGAAAATGGGCAAACTCTTTTTTACACGATGAAATAATTAAAAACAAGAAAATTATAATACTTAGTTTTTTCATTGGTTTATTTAATAATTGATTTTTGATAGAAACAACGCACTATCATTTCGATTGTTGTGAGTTATTTATTGAAACCAAATAGGCTGCTTGATGGTTATTAGGAAATATATTCCGTAATTTTGCGAGAGTTTGCTTGAAAAGGCAACTAAATAGCTTGTGGGGAACATTCAGTAAAAGCTACTGACGGCGAACCACAGAATACAAACTATTTTATGTTAGAAAGACCAATAACCGACTGGTTACCACTTACCAAAAAAGAGGTAGAAAAAAGAGGCTGGAATGAGCTGGATGTTGTATTAATTTCGGGTGATGCTTATGTTGATCATCCTGCTTTCGGAACAGCAGTTATCGGGCGAATCATCGAAAGCGAAGGCTATAAAATTGCTATTGTGGCACAGCCAAATTGGCAAGATGACTTGCGTGATTTTAAAAAATTTGGGAAACCCAAATACTTCTTTGGTGTAACGGCTGGTTGTATGGATTCGATGGTGAATCATTATACAGCCAACAAGCGTTTACGCTCCAATGACTCCTACACTCCGGGTGGCGAAGCTGGGTTTCGTCCAGATTATGCTACTAGTGTTTACAGCAAAATTTTGAAGCAAATTTATCCTGATGTACCTGTATTGATTGGTGGTATCGAGGCTTCACTCCGCCGTGTAACACATTATGATTATTGGAAAGATGAGTTGATGCCAACTATTTTGGAAGATTCGCAAGCCGATATGCTAGTTTATGGTATGGGTGAACAACCTTTACGTGAGTTATTGACTCGCCTTAGAAATGGCGAACGCTTTGAAGATATCCGAGATATTAATCAGATTGCGTACTTACATCATGCTCACAATGATTTACCCCAACATAAAAATTGGAATACTGTAGAAATTGCTAGTCATGAAGAATGTTTGAGGGATAAAATTAAATATGCTTCAAACTTTAAGGTTGTGGAAGTAGAGTCGAATAAATGGCAAGCGAATCGAATTACTCAGAAAATAGGAAAAAAGACTTTGGTTATTAATCCTCCATTCAAAACAATGGATGAAAAAGAAATTGACCAATCTTTTGATTTGCCTTATACACGATTACCGCACCCCAAATATAAAAATCGTGGGCCAATTCCTGCTTACGAAATGATTAAGTTCTCGATAAACATGCATCGTGGCTGTTTTGGTGGGTGTAGTTTCTGTACAATTTCTGCACATCAAGGTAAGTTTATTGCCTCACGAAGTCAGGAATCTATCATGAAAGAAGTGGAAGAATTGGTCAATCACCCTGAATTCAAAGGTTATATTTCAGATTTAGGTGGGCCATCAGCCAATATGTATAGAATGAAAGGTAAAGATGAATCCATCTGTAACCGTTGTCAAGCACCGAGTTGTATTCACCCTGTGATTTGTTCAAACCTCGATACTTCACATAAGCCGATTACTGAAATTTACAAAAAAGTAGATGCTCACCCAAAAATAAAGAAAGCTTTCGTAGGTTCGGGAATTAGATATGACTTATTGGTTGATGATTTCAATAAGAATAACCAAGATGGCAACCATGATGAATACATGGAGCAATTGGTTACTCGCCATGTTTCTGGGCGTCTGAAAGTGGCACCTGAACATACTTCTGCTGATACACTTCGTGTTATGCGTAAGCCATCGTTTAAGTATTTTAGGAAATTCAAGGAAAAATACGATAAAATTCAAGATAAGCATAATTTAAAGCAGCCGCTAATTCCTTATTTTATTTCATCTCACCCTGGTTGTGAAGAGGCTGATATGGCCAATCTTGCTGCCGAAACTAAAGACTTGGGTTTCCAATTAGAACAAGTACAAGACTTTACACCAACACCGATGACTGTGGCAGAGGTAATTTATTATACAGGAGTTCATCCTTATACATTACAACCTATCAAAACTGCCAAAACTCGTGAGGAAAAACAGGCACAGAATAGGTATTTCTTTTGGTATAAACCAGAGTTTAAATCTTGGATTCGCAATAGATTGACTAAGCTCAATCGACCAGATTTAGCAGAAAGGTTATTATCCAGTCCAAAGAGAAAAGAGCAGCAATCGGTAGCTATTTCTGAAAAAGGGAATAAACATGAGAAGTTTAATAAGAATACTAACAATAAAGGATATAAAAAATGGTGAGGCATTTCCTCACCATTTTTATTGAAAACTTATTTCTTTGCTTGGGCTGCCATCCATTCCATAATTGTAACGGGGCGACCATTCAAAAGTACGGGCTTTCCATCATAATCTAATTTGGCAGTATTGGCATGTGAATAAATCCATGACCAATGGCCATTATAGTAATAATTTTCTCCTCCAAAGAAACCTGTAATATCTGTCACGTGGTCGTAATAGCTAAAATGAAGGTTTTTAGCACCTGCTTTTTTCAATCGTTCGTAAACAGGCACAACTGTCAAATCTGGCTTTGTGGTATTGTCTTCTTTTGAATGTAAAAACCAAATCGGAATGTGCTTAATGCTATTAATCTGTTGGTCAGTAATATATTGTGATTGATACGCCAAAGCACTGATATAGGCAGCCGCAAAATAATTAGGCTCTTTTAAAAGTAGCTTTAATGACATATATCCACCATTTGAACAACCGCCCAGATAAATTCTTTTTGTGTCAATATCTGGGTGTTTATTGACAAAATCTTTGATTAAAGCCATTAAACCAATATTATAAACATCTTCACCAGAGCCAGGTTGTGTTTTCCCATCTTTATCGTGCATCCAAGCTCCAGGGCATTGTGGAGATAGGACATAAGCACCGCCAAAATAAGCTTGGATTTCAGGTGAAGCATAATTGGCAGCTTTGTTTCCTAATAGCGTAATTGTTGGGTCGTAACCACCTTCACCACCACCGTGTAACCAAATGATAAGTGGAGCTTTGCTGGCTTTTTTCTTAGGTGTAAATGCCGCATAAGACATCGTTTTTCCTGCTTCATATTCGTATTTTCCTGTCAAATCAAAATCATCAACCAATGGGCGAATACGTGATTTTTCTTTATTCCAAACTTTATTGGTTTTGGTATCTGTAACAGTTACTTGGTAAGTAACCCATTGATTGCCTCTACATTTACCACCAGTTGAATATTGAAATGGAGAACCAATCGGTAAATTTGGAGCTACACTCAATACTAAAGTGATATTTGAGCCTTCTTTGACACGATTTCCTTGAGGGTCAGAAACATAAGCAAAGACAACAGTACGTGAACCATTTTTTTGATTTTCTGGAATAGTTACACAATCTGAGCTTCTATCTACTGAAACAGTATAGTCTTTAAAATCGGCATTGGTAGTTGGAGCGTCAAGTTCTAAAATCACTTTACTTACTGCTGGTCCCCAGTCGTAACCTTCTACAACAAGAGTATATTGATTAGAAGCGATAAAATTTGACGTTTTTGCAAAAACGCCAATATTTACAAATGCACTGAAAATAATTAATAATAAGAGTTTGTTTTTCATAGGATGTAATTTAAGGATTGAGAATCAAAGTTAGTATTTTAAGGAATTTATTCTACTTTAAGCGACAATTAAATGAAATGAATAGGCTAAGTCTTGAAAATTTGAGATTTTTTTAAATATTTTCACTAATTTATATGTTAAAAACTAATAATGATATTACTATGCTCTTTATATAAAAGCATATTTATTGTCTAAATTTTCGAAATATAATACAATTTTTAATAATTTATTTTATATTTTTGTTGTAATAGCTTTATCCATTTTATGACAAAAAAAATCCTTTTCTTTCCCTTTTTTGCTCTTTTAATCTTATTGTTTTCTTGTCAAAAAGCACCTAAAAATCTCGAAGGTTTTGAGCTTGAAGAAGGATTTAAGCTCGAAAAAGTTGCATCAGAACCGCTAATTGTTGACCCCGTTGATTTAGAATTCAACGAAAATGGCGATGCCATGGTACTTGAGATGCCGGGTTATCCGATGGAAGATAAGCAGAGTCGTTTATTAATTTTGAAAGATAAAAATGCCGATGGCGTTTATGATAGCTCAATGGTTTTTGCAGAAAACTTGGGTTTAGCAGATTCATTCATGCCATATAAAAAAGGGGTTTTAGTAGCATCACCGCCTTATTTACTCCAACTTCATGATAAAAACCAAGATTATCGAGTTGATAAAATTGATACCTTAATGGGTGGTTTTACCAAAGAAAATCTTCAGCATAATTATAATGGACTTACCTATGGAATTGATAATTGGATTTATGCAGCGAATGGGGGAAATGACGGAAAACCTTATTGGTGGGGCGACAAGACTACTGCCATAGATTTACGTGGACAAGATTTAAGATTCAACCTCGAAACCCACCAAATGGAACGTTTGGGTGCTTCTTCCGGTGGATTTGGCTTAGGAATGGATGAGTTTGGGCGTTTCTATGAAACCCATAATTTGACTCATATTTCGCATTTGGTTTTTCCCGACCGATACCTTAAAGGAAGAAGAATTTTAAGTGAAAATACTTTACAAAATATATCTGACCATGAAGAAAATGGCTTAGCAAGAATATATCCAATTGGTGAGCAAGAAGACCGTGTGAATCATCCTGAGCAGTCGGGCTATTTTTCGGGTTCTTGTGGCATTACGTATTATGGTGGAGGTGCTTTAGGCGAAAAATATAATAATACGGTTTGGGTAGCCGATGTAGTATTAAACTTAATTCACGTTGATAAAATTAAGGCTAAAGGTGCTTCTTTTACGGCTTCACGAATTTTGGAAAAGAAAGATTTTTTAGCAAGTACCGATAGAGCTTTCCGACCTGTAAATATGAGTGTTGGCCCCGATGGAGGTATGTATGTGATTGATATTCACAGAAAAGTAATTGAGCATCCCGAGTGGATTCCTGATGAAATTGAAAAGACGTTAGATTTGAACGCAGGAAAAAATCAAGGTAGAATTTATAAAATTTCTTTAGAAAATGGAGGTAAAAGTTTTGAATTTCAGCAGTTTAAAACTTCTGAAGGATTATTAAATGCACTTGAAAATCCTAATCAATGGGTACGAAATACCGCTCAAAGACTTTTGATGGAAAAACAGCTAAGTAATGAATCTTTAGTTGGTCTGAGAAATCTATTGAAATCTGATAATGATTTTGCTCGTTTGCATGCTTTTTGGATTTTAAGTAATTCCGGGGAAATTACAGCAAATGAAGTAGAATTGGGTTTAAATGATAAAAATGCTTCGATTAGAGAAAATGTCTTGACAATTTCAGAGGGCTTTATCAATAAAAGTGAATCTGTATTGAATAAAGTAATGGCTTTGTTGATTGATTCAGAGCCTCGAATTCGAATGCAAGCTGCTTTAAGTTTAAGCACACTTCCTGAAAATCATCCATTTTACAAGGAAAAACAAGTGTTAATTCTGAAAGCGTTAGCAAAAACAGCACAACAAACGAATGATGAATGGAATGTTGCTGCGATTACTTTGGCCGCTCAAAATAAATCAGCCGAACTTTTTGCATTGATTGCTAAAGAAAAACAGCCAAATGCTCAATTATTGGCATCTTTAGCACTGAATACTTTTGGCGGAACTGATGAATTTATTCTTGTTTTGAAAACCCTTCAAAACTCAAATCTTTCAGACAAAGAGAAAGCTTTTGTAGTAAAACAATTAACTCAAAATATTGAAAAAATTGATGGAAAACTAATTGAAAATCAGCTTATTTCACTTGAAAATTCAGCTAATTTGGATTTATTGAAAGACTTGGCAGCAATTCGCCAAAAACTTAAACTTTCGCCTGCTCCGCAATTTTTGAAGTATAGCAATGAGGCCGCACAAAATGTTTTAAACGCTTCTCTACTAGATTCGCTCAGAATTCAATATTTGGCATTGCTCGACTTTGTTCCTTATGCTCAAAAATCAACCATCTTATATGAATGTTTAAAAAATTCACAACCGCTGAAATTACAAGAAAACGCTTTACGTCAGCTTTCAAATTATCGTGAGAAAGAGATAGGAAAAAAGGTAGTGGCAATGTGGAAAGACCTTAGCCCGCAAACACGTCGTTTTGCAAGCGATTTATTACTTTACATCGAAAGTAACCATGATGCACTGTTGACTGGCCTTGAAAATGGCACAATCAATATTGGCGAGATGAATTTTGACCTTGAACGAAGAAGAACTTTACTTTGGTGGACAGACAATGAAGATACCAAACGCCGAGCTAAAAAATTATTCAGCGATTCGGGTGTGAGTAATCGCCAAGCGGCAATGGATAAAATGAAACCTGCATTGAGTCTAAGTGGTGATGCTCTCAAGGGTGAAAAAGTATTCAGTAATACTTGTGCTAATTGCCACAAATACGGCAATATTGGCAATGAAGTCGGTCCAGTTTTAACTGAAATTAGTAGAAAAAGTAAAGCGACTATTCTCCACGAAATTCTTGACCCCAACGCGGCGGTTGACCCTAAATATATTAATCATAATCTTGAAACTAAAAGTGGAGCCATCCATACTGGAATTATTGCTAATGAAACAGATAAATCGGTGACGATTCATAAAATTGGGGGCGAAAAAGTCACCATCAACAAATCTGATATCAAAACTTTTAGGTCGATGGGTACATCTCTAATGATGGAAGGCTTTGAAAATGCAATTTCTAAGCAAGAAATGGCAGATTTATTAGAGTTTTTACAAAAAGGAGGAAAAAAATAGTTAAAAAATACAAGCTGTTGAATTAAATATTTTCAACAGCTTGTATAAATGAACTTCAGCACTACCAAAAATAAACTTCTCTATTTTTCAAATTCAACGATATGTTCGGAGGCATATTCATCATCGAAAGGTTTAATCCTTTTCACGAAAAACCTTGCTTTTTTACCTAAAATCAGACAAGTATATTTATTCTTAATATCTTCTTCTGTGTTTAATGGTTGTAATGAAGGATACCAAAGCGTATATGTTGGTTTCTCGAAAAATAGTTGTGGTTTGGTCCATTCCTGACTATTTAATGCTGCACCAAGCTCTTTATTTTTATTGAACGAAATAAACACTTTATCTCCAACCCAAGATTTGCCTTCCACTCTTGCCATCATCATCACCCAACATTCTAAATAAGTATTCCAACTGACTGATGGACCCCAATAAAAACCACCTTTGGGAGAGGAAGATGGCCCACCACCTTCTTCTAATGGTATTTGGAGCGATGCAATTGGCTTACCAATTCCGTTGTAAGGTGCATTGAAACCTTTGCCGTCCCAACGTTTGGCTTTTCCTACGGGTTTATCAAGGTCTTTAATGGCAATTCTGGCAACACTTATACATTGCCCAGACCATTCTTTGCTGGGGTCATAGGTCTTTTCATTAAAAACGCCAGGATAGCCATATTCGCCATAAAACAAATAAAGATAGTCACCGCTCGCAACTGCCGATGGGTCGCCAACACCACCCCCAAAGGTATTTGAGGTATTAAAAGGCTTCAATATCATCCTTGGGTCTAGGTCTTCAATAAAGATTCCTTTATTTTTCCAGCTTTTCCCACCATCTGTCGATTTCATAATTCCAATTCTACAAACTGCGGCAGCACTTTTAGGCCCTCTTAATCCTTGTGGCCATTTTTTATTGTTATATCCTTCGCCTGTTTTGGGGTTGTAGGGTAAGGTTTGAGGGTAATTTTCATTGTGGTAAATTCCAAAGAGTGTTTTACCTGTTTTATCTTTTGGGTCTTGGAAAACTGTTTCAAACCAAACGGCACCATGTAAGCCCGGTTTTCCAACTGGAGCGTTTTCGGGCATGATTGGTTCAAAGAATTTTTCTGATGGACTTTTGAAAACTTCATCAGCATTTTTACCATCTGCATAACGATTATCTACACCGATTCCCCAAACGGGGTCTTCTCCGTATTTTCCCGGAAAAATTCGAAAAGTATCACCCACCCATGCTTCTGCCATATTACAATCTACAAAGGAGTTGAATTTTATCTTTTCGGCAGGTAAAAGTTTAAATTTAGGGTTGAAAGTTTGGGTAAACGCTTCAAAATGTGTTAATATTAAAAGGCTTAAGGTTGAAATAATGATTTTCATATCT
>NZ_LXHX01000035.1:0-39384 GCF_001649495.1 Emticicia sp. MM
ACATTTAATAAATTCAAAACTTCATTCAGGTACTTTTAAAATTCCTTAATTGGTTTAGTTGGCATAATTAAAAACGAATCTCTCATTGCTCCAATGGCTGGACAAACTTTTCGGGTTTTCAAATCCATAAATGAACCATTAAGTGTAATTTTTGCCGCTAAAATTAATCCTTCTTGTTTATAAATGTGCTGAATGATTTTCCATTTGCGGAAATCTTCACTGATATTTTCTAATGCAATATCCACAATAATAATTTCGCTCAAGTGTAATTCCTTGTAAAACTGGATGTAGCTATCAAATAAGATTGGCCCTACGCCCAATTCGTGCATAAGTAAGGGACTTGCACCACATGTTTGCCAAAAGGCAATGCGGACATCATCGCCAAATTCGGCATAAGCGGAGTTTTTTACGTGGGCATTGGCATCTAAATTATTCCAGCCTATTTCATAAGTTTTGGAAAAGCTTTCTAATCTTTGCATGAATGATTTATTGATGAATTTGTAAAGTTAAAAATACAAATCAATTTAGATTCTTAATCATTTATTCTCATTTCTTTCATCAATTCTAATCCATATTCTCTGATAGTTTTTACAACTTCAATAGCTCGAAGTCCACGGTCGGTAATTGTATACTCAGTTTTTGGTGGAACTACTGGATATACTTTTCTCGTCACAAATCCATCTTCTTCCAATTCACGCAGTTGAGTCGTAAGCATTTTTTGCGAAATATGTGGAATGTCTTTTTGTAGCTCACTATACCTCATCACTCGGTCTTTCAGACGCCATAAAATTGGCATTTTCCATGTGCCACCGATTCTATCCATGGCAAACTCTACTGGATTATAGTAAATCTTACCATTGTATTTAAAATCTCCCATTTAAGTATCTTTTTATGTATATAATTTAGTGTAAATCAGTGGTTAAAAATATTTTTCCCAAATATATAGATTCACACTTTAAAATTCCATACATACTTTTTAGTATGTATCATACAAAAAAGTGGTACACATGGGTTTGAGGGTTTAGCGATACATCTTTGCAACATCAAATCTAAAACACAAACAAATGATAACTGAAGTAAACAACTACGTACATTTCCACGGAGCACCTGTAAAAGGTAAAATTTTAATGGTGGCTAGTTCACCAAGTATTTCAAAACAAACTGGTTGGCCTATTGGCTTTTGGGCCGCCGAACTTACACACCCTTTAAGAGTTTTTCAAGAAGCAGGATATGAAGTTGAGTTGGTTTCGACAGAAGGTGGAAAATTAGAAATGGATGGTTATTCAAACCCGACCGATGCAAGCGGTTATTCAGCTCATGATGTGATTTCTTTGGGTTATATGCAACAACAATGGTTCAATGATATGTTGCAAAATACCAAGAAACTTACAGAGGTGGATGCTGCCAATTATGATGCAATCTTTTTGGTAGGTGGACAAGGCCCAATGTACACTTTCAGAGGAAATAAGGATTTAGAAATATTATTTGCTAATTTCTATGAGGCGGGTAAACCAAGTGCTGCCGTTTGTCACTCAACAACTTTACTCTTAGAAGCAAAAAAATCTAATGGTGAGTTATTGGTATCAGGAAAAACATGGACTGGCTTTGCTGACGCCGAAGAAGAATTTGCTGACCAAGCAGTTGGTATGAAAATACAACCTTATCGGATTGAAAACGAAGCAAAGAAAATAGTTGGAACAACCTTTAAAGTAGCTGCTCCATTTTCTTCTTATGCAATTCAAGATGGAAATTTAATTACTGGTCAGCAACAAAATTCTGGTGCTGCCGCTGCCGAATTAGTTGTAAAAACTTTAAACAAATAAACTACCATGAACGCAATCAATTGGTTTGAGATTCCTGCCCTTGATTTAGAAAGAGCCTTTGGCTTTTATTCTAAAGTACTTAGCGGAAACGTTCGCAAAGGCACTTTTGATAATGGCGATTTAATCCTTTTCAATGTTCCGTTTAATACTGGCGAAGCTGTCGGGGGGTCAATTGTAGTTCGCCCAGACTTAAAGCCAACCACAGATGGTCCAGTTATTTATCTAAATGCTTTTGGTAAACTCACCGAAGCTGTAAGTAAAGTTGAAGCAGCTGGTGGGAAAGTAATTATTGCTGAAATGCACCTCGGTAAGTTTGGATTTGCTGCCATAATCATTGATACCGAAGGAAATAAAATCGGACTTCTTTCAAGTGAATTGTAAATAAATTCAGCGAAAATCAGCGGTAAAAAATCTGTGCAAATCAGTGGGTAAAAAAATAAAACCGTAGATTTATAAACCATTTACTTTTCTGAAAATACTTTTTGAAATATTATCGGTGTTAAAGTTAACCCAAATACCGAGTTTCATTCCTGAAAGTTTCAAATAGGTAATCTATTGTTTATGAAGCAAAACCAGAAGATTTTTTACCGATTTAAGTTCGATAATGACTTTATTTTCAACATCGATGTCTAAGTGATACGCAATGTCAACTTTTACATCTTCATAAATCATAGGTAGTGTAACTTGGTTATTAGCAGTTAAGCAGAATTTCGAAGTTCATAAATTAGAGCAGCTTCGTAGGCACTTTCTAGAAGTCCTGGACAAATATTATTAAAAATTCTAAAAATACAGCCTCGTATTTTGTATGAAATATCATTTTCTGTCATCGTTGGTGGTTTTATGTTTAAGTACAAATATAAGATTAAATGCACAATCTGTTGAGCTTTATGCAGGGGATAAACGTGCAGGGGTTGATTTAATGTGGTTCAAGAACTTTAAAAACTCTAGAGACCAGGCGAACACCATTATTATTTTTTAGTCGAAATAGAGCCAGTACAGATTACAAAAATTCGCCAACAGCGTTCGGTTCAACCAATGCCATTTCCTATAATTTCAAAAATGGAATCGGTATTGTAGGAGTAGGGGCTTTTCTTAATGCTGGTTTTACTCCCAAAGTAGGCGTGCAATACTCTAAGCAAAAGGGTGATTTTATGTTTTTTGGCTGGTTTGTTTCTGATTTGAAGAAAAATAATAACCTCGATTTGTTCGGACTTTTTCGCTACCAACCTAAATTCAACAACCAATGGAGAGGTTTTATACAAGCGGAATTGTTTCCTGTTTACAATCCCAAAAATCAAATCTGGAATTTTACCGAACGTTTCCGTTTAGGAGCAAGATACCATACTTGGGCTAGTGGTCTGATGATGGATTTTAATCAAGCTGGAAAAAATACGTTTACCAGTACCAATAATTTAGGCATTTTTATACGAAATGAATTTTAAAAATCATGATTCTACGAAAAATATTTAACCCATTTGCCGTGGCTCGCTACATGCGTACCGAATTGGTAGTTTCAACTGTCATTTCGGTTTCGGTGTATTTTCTTTACCACAATCAACACTTAGAAAAAGTAAGCTTACCATTTTCAATTGCAGCCATTTTAGGTAGTGCTTTGGCAATTTTTCTTGCTTTTCGCAATAATAACGCTTATAGTCGTTGGTGGGAGGCCAGAACCATTTGGGGCGGAGTTATCAACAATAGTAGAATCTTTGCCCGACAGATTATCGCAAATGCCGATAATGCGGTAATAATCGGCAAGGCTTCAAAACAACAAGTAGAGGCCTTTAAAAAAGAATTAATTTATCGTCAAATTGCTTTTGCCCATGCTTTGCGTCTGCACCTTCGTCGTCAAAATTCTTGGGAAGAACTGAAGCATTTACTTTCTGCTGGGGAGTTTGAAGAATTAAGTAAAAAGGCCAATAAACCTAATTATTTGCTTCAAAATCAAGGTATTAGGATTAAAGAAGGAATGAGAAGTGAAATTTTGGGGGCATTCGATAATATCAGTCTTGAACCAACTTTAGCCGGATTTAATAACTTTCAAGGTTCGTGCGAGCGAATCAAAAATACGCCACTTTTGCGTCAGTATCATTTCTTTACCAAACTTTTTCTTTTGGTTTTTATGGTGATTTTACCATTTTCACTTATTTCAGATTTTAATAAAATGGGAATGCCAATCCTTATGATTCCTTTGAGTATTTTGGTGGCTTTTGTATTTGGAGTGATGGGAAAAGTTGGCGAAGTAAACGAAGACCCTTTCGAAAATCGTATTACAGATATTCCAATGACTTCGATGTGTAATACAATTGAAAGAGATTTAAAAGAAATGCTTGGAGAAAATAGTTTACCAACTAAATTAGAATCAGAAAACGGTTATATTTATTAAAAATCAGCGGGTAAAAAATCTCATAAAACTCAAAAAATATGAAAATTGCAATTATTGGTTCAGGGAATGTGGGTGGAGCATTAGCTCAAAAATTTATGAAAGCAGGTCATAATGTATTAGTTGGAGCGAAGTTTCCTTTGAGCGAAAAATCAATCAAATTGGCTACTCAAATTGGAGAAGACCGCTTTACTAGCGTTGAAAGTGCTGTAAAACAATGTGAAGTTGTCGTTTTGGCAATACCTGCCCCGATGGCAGCTGAAGTTGCTCAGTCGTTAGGGGATACCACAGGCAAAGTGATTATTGATACTATGAACATCGTCATGGGTAGAGGCCCAGCAGGATTTTCTAATACCACCGATGCAATTTTAGCAAATACAGCTACCAAAGATGTAGTTAAATGCTTCAATACAACAGGATTCAATAATATGTTAGATACCCATTACGGAGACTATGCCATTGATGCATTCGTAGCGGGAGATTCAGAAAAAGGCAAAAAGGTTTCCACAAAATTAGCCCTTGATGTTGGTTTTGGAGTATGTTATGATATTGGTGGAAATGATAAATTTCAGTTGATGGAACAATTTGCTTTCTTTTGGATAAATCTTGCCATGTTTAAAGGACAAGGGCGTGATATTGGTTTTAAATTATTAAAGAGATAAAAAAAAGCCACGATTCTGATTAGTTTCGTGGCTTTTGAATCAAGCTTTTTTAACGAATTCGGATTTTAGACCCATTGCCCCGAAACCATCAATTTTACAGTCAATATTGTGTCCATCATTGGAATCCACTAAGCGGATATTCTTTACTTTTGTCCCAGCTTTTACTGGTTTTGGAGCTCCTTTTACAGGTAAGTCCTTGATAACTACCACTGTATCACCATCTTTGAGTTCGTTGCCATTTGAATCTAAAACTTTGAAGGTTCCATCTTCAACTGCTTCCGCTGCTTCATCTTCTGGATTCCATTCATAAAAACATTCTGGACAAATCAGTAAGCCATCACTCGGATATACATATTCTGATTTACACTTTGGGCAAGGAGGAAATTCTGACATTTAATTAAAATAATTTGATAAAAAGAGGAAAATTCGCCTCAAAGATAAAAATAATTAATTAAACAATTTACTTTCTATCCATCTTCCTAAATTCTAAAGGAGAAACTCCAGTATGCTTTTTGAAGAGTTTGGCAAAGTAGTTAGGATACTCAAACTTTAGCATATATGCAATTTCAGAAACCGAATAAGAAGTGTGCAATAGGTATTTTTGTGCTTCATTAATGATATTTTGATGTACTAATTCTATGGCCGATTTACCTGAAACGGCATTGCATATACGATTTAAATGAACTGATGAAATATTAAGTTCATCGGCAAATTCGGGAATACTTTTTGGGTAGTTAGCTTGTTTAATTAATTGCTGAAACTTTCTAAAATGTGCCATTGTCATCGAATCATTTTGTTGTGCTTCTTCTTGCTTGGTTAATCGATGTAAACTTATGAATAATTCCGTCAAGTAAGCCCTAAGCATTAGATAGCGTTCAGGATTTTCTCCAAATAATTCAAACTCAATATTGGCTAAATTTTTTTGAATTTTATCGAAAGTTTTATCTTCAAAGTGATTCAATATTCTGATATCTTCCAGTGTTTTCCAAACTACACTTGATGTTTTAAAAATTTCATCAATAATGCTTTCAGATAAGGTAAGTATATACCCTTCTACATCTGGGTTATAAACCAAGCCATGTAATTTGGTTGGAGGTATAAGCGTAATACATGGTGCTTGAAGTTGATGTTCTTGCGTCGCTTCTTGAAACAAAAGTGAGCCTTTTCTTACAATAAATAGCTGAAAAAGTTGCGAATGAATGTGCGGTTTGATTGTCCAATTAAAAAGTTGACTACGTGTGGCAATCAATTCCAAGAAGATATATTCTGAAGAATATCTTCCATAATCATCACCATATAGCCCTTCAAAGTTTAAAATACTTTTCTCTTGTTTCATTGAGTGATGTTCAATTTGTATCTATAAAAGTAAAAATAGTTTCCTGATAAATCACCAAAAACAACTGAATTTTGTAAAACATAAAATACCGATTGAATGGAAAACCTCACTTGGGAAATTGCCCATTTGGCTCATGTTGAGCTACTTACGCCAAAACTAGATGAAAGTATACGTTTCTTTCATGAAATTCTAGGCATGTATATCACCGAAGTTAGTGGAAACTCTGCCTATCTACGAGCCTATGACGATTACGAGCACCATACTTTAAAGCTTACGGCTCATCGTCATTCGGGTATTGGACATTTTGCGTGGCGTGCAAGAAGTCGAGAGTCATTGGGAGCCCGTGCGAAAGCCATTGAAGCTACTGGATTAGGTATTGGTTGGGAAGACCATGAATGTGGTTATGGAAAAGCATATAAGTTTCGTTATCCTGATGGGCATATTTGTGAACTTTATTTCGATTCTAATAAGTATAAGCCTACAAGAGAAACGCAATCTGCTTTGAAAAATACGAGTAGTAAATTTCCTGGTCGTGGCATGAATGTCAGAAGAATTGACCATTTGAATCTTTTAGCTAGAGATATCAGAGCTTTTGCTAATTTTCAATTTGGCGTTTTAGGTGGAAGAAATACCGAAAGAATTGAGTTTGAAGATGGTCCTAAAGGCGTTTGGGTATCGGTAAATAATAAATCATATGATTTGGCTATTACTGAAGACCATTCTGGTTTAAACGGTCGTTTCCATCATTTAACTTATGCTGTAAATAGTAGAGAAGAAGTACTTCTTGCCGCAGATATTGCACTAGAAAATGGCGTTTTTATCGAAACGGGTCCTCATAAACATGCCATTCAGCAGACATTCTTTTTATATCTTTATGAGCCGGGTGGTAATAGAATTGAAATTGCTAATCCAACGGCAAGATTAATTCTTGACCCAGATTATGAAACCATTGTATGGAATCGAGAAGAACGAATGAAAGGACAAGCGTGGGGACTAAAAACCGTTGAAAGTTTTCATACTCGTGGTACACCAATGCCTGATGAACTTTTGTAAAGGTGCTCAATTTTTAATACATATTTTATATTGAAGCGAAACTCTATTTAACGTAGAATATTTTATTACAAATATTAAATAAATGAATAAATTACTTGTAATTTCTGCACATTCAGCAGACTTTGTTTGGCGAAGTGGTGGCACTATCGCTAAAAGTGTAGAGCAAGGAGCCGAAACCTTAGTAGTTTGCCTTTCTTATGGTGAAAGAGGAGAATCTGGGGAGCTTTGGAAAGAAAATCCAAATAGAACTGAAGAGAGTGTAAAGGTTATTCGCCATGAACAAGCTCAAAAAGCTGCTGATATTTTTGGAACGCCTATTCAGTTTTTAGATTGGGGAGATTACCCAATGTTGATTTCAGATGAAAGAATCGCTCAGCTAACTCAAATTATCGGAGATTTTGAACCAACGGTTATTCTAACACACTCGGCAAAAGACCCTTTTAACCCTGACCATCCATTGGCTTATCAAGCTACCGAACGAGCAAGATTACTTTCTTGTGGGGCGGGAGTGGCAAGTGCATTCAAAAATATAGCTCCACCGATGTGGTATTCTTTTGAGCCACACCAACCTGAAATTTGTGATTTTAAACCTGATACTTTTGTTGATATTTCATCGATATTTGACAAAAAAATTGCCGCAATGAATTGTATGGGTGCACAAAAATACCTTGTTGAATATTACACCGAATTAGGCGGAAGAAGAGCAAATCATGCGAGACGAATTTCGGGTCAAAAAGATGTTAAATATGCAGAGGCTTTTCAAAGCCATTTGCCAAGGGTAACAAATACTATATTTTAGTTATTAGGTATTTATTTAACTTAAATAACAAAAAACAACCAATTATTTATTTTCAAGGTATGTATAAAGAACTCTCGAAATTTTCGACTGCTACTATCTGTGAAGCACTTGGAAACAAAGGCTATTTACCTTCAGCGATTAAACCAATTGCGAAAAATATGAAAGTATGCGGCCCTGCCTATACCATTCAAACCATGCCTCGTGATAATGTTTTATTACACCGTGCTTATGCTTATGCACAAGCTGGAGATGTTTTGATTGCCAATTGTTCGGGTTTTTATGAAGCTGGTTATTGGGGAGATTTAATGAGCCTTGGTGCTCAAACAAAAGGTATAAATGGGTTAGTTATTGATGCTTGTGTAAGAGATGCAGATGATATTGAGGCGATGGGTTTTTCTGTTTTTTCGAGGGGGTTATGTGTCAGAGGTACATCAAATCATGGAGATGGGACGCTCAATGAACCAATTGTCATTGGAGAAGTATTGATTCATCCTGGCGATATAGTTGTTGGAGACCGTGATGGAGTAGTTGTAGTTCCTCAAAATAAAATTGAAGAAACCATCGAAAAAGCAATGGCTCGTGAGGCCAAAGAAGAACGTACGCGTTCAGAGTTAAGGAAAGGTAAGGTTTCGATTGATATTTATGGTTGGAGAGAAAAATATGGTTGGTAATAAGTTAATTGAAAACGAATAATGAAGAATGAAAAATTAACAATTGCACTTCTTGGTCTTGGAGAAGCGGGAAGTCATTTCGCCAATGATTTAGTAAAATTAGGCATAAAAGTAGTAGGTTTCGACCCTAATCCAATTAGAAAATTAGATGAATTAATAGAAATAAAGAAAAGTAATGCTGAAGCTGTTATTGGAGCAGATGTTATTTTTAGTGCAAATCTTTCATCGGTTTCGATACAAATTGCTGAAGAATTGGTTAGCTCTTTGAATCCGCATCAGTTTTTCTGTGAAATGAATACCTCTGGGCCTGAAAAAAAACAAAAAATTGCTGAAGTTTTAAAGCCTTCTGGAGTTAAATTTATTGATTTAGCAATTATGGCTCCAGTTCCACCCAAAGGAATGTTTACGCCATTATTAGCATCTGGTGAGTATGCCACTGAATTTTTGGATAAAATTAAAAATCTTAATCTTGATTTAAAAGTCTTAGAAAATAGTCTGATTGGCGATGCTGCCACTCGAAAATTATTACGCTCGATTGTATATAAAGGAATCGCCGCTGTTGTTTGCGAGGCAATGGAAGCAGGTGAGGCTTTTGGAATGGAAGCTTACATTAGAGGTCAAATTAGTTCACTTATTGGAGGAAATGACGAATTAATCGACCGCTTTGTAGAAGGAAGTAAAACTCACGCCATTCGTAGAATGTATGAAATGGAAGCTGTGATTGAAATGCTTGAAGCAAAGGGGATTGAACCAATCGTAACGCGAGGAACTAGAAATAATTTAGAAAAATTAAGTAATCATTAGTTTTTGCGAATATCTACTCTTGTAATTCTGTATAATTTTCGTTCAAAAAATAAATAATTACATGAAAATTCCATTTTATCAAATTAGAGGAGGAAGTTCAAAAGGCTTGTTTTTCAAAGCTGAAGATTTGCCCAAAGATGAGCAAGAAAGAAATAAGATGCTGCTTTTGGCGATGGAAGGCACAACTGAAGGAGATGCTCGTCAAATTGATGGACTTGGGGGAGCTACTTCTCTGACCAGTAAAGTGGCAATAATCAGCAGGTCGCAGAATCCAGATTGTGATTTAGATTATGATTTCGTGCAGGTGGTAGTAGGAAAAGGCAAGGTTTCAACAACTCAAACTTGTGGAAATATTTTAGCAGGAATCGTACATTTTGCCATCGAAACAGGTATAATTGAAGCAAAAAGTCCAACCACTTCTGCTAAAATAAATATTCTAAATACGGGTGGCATCTGCGAGGTAGTGGTTCAAACACCAAATGGAGTTATAGAATCAAAAGGAGATACCAAGGTAGATGGCGTTCCCGGAAGTTCTGCACCAATTATCTGTAATTATCTTGATACAGTTGGTTCTACTTGTGGGGCACTACTTCCAACTGGAAATGCTGTCAACGTAATTGAAAGTATAGAAACTACATGCATTGATAATGGAATGCCTATAGTAATTATGCGTGCATCTGATTTGGGTTTAGTCGGAAATGAAAGCAAAGAAATTTTAGAAGGGAATATTCAATTAAAGCAAAAAATTGAAGCAATTAGGCTAAAAGCTGGCCAATTGATGAATTTAGGAGATGTAAAAGACCAATCCATTCCTAAAATGTGCTTGGTTTCACCACCTGAATCTGGAGGCATAATTAACACAAGAATGTTTATTCCACATGTTGTGCACGAAGCTATTGGTGTTTTAGCAGCGGTTTCCGTTGCCACAGCTTGTATAATTCCCGAGTCAATTTGTTATGAGTTTATAAAGGACGATTTACGATTTACAAATAAGAATACCGAAACTCACTCGGCATTGAGTATAGAACATCCATCGGGAGAGTTTACTGTAAATCTTGAATATGAACTATCTATTTCAGATGGACTAACATCAAAATCAAATATTAAAATTCTTAAGTCTGGTGTAATTCGTACCGCTCGGATTTTGAGTAGGGGCGAGGTTTATTTACACATATAAGTATTTGATTATAGTTTATTCAGTACTATTTATCTAATAATGCAGTTAAATAGTCGATTGAGATTTTTCGATTCACCCTTATTTTTTTACATTTATGCAAACAATTAAAATTCTTTTACCTAAATGAAGAAAAAAAATCTTATTAGCCTAACCATTGCCTTTGCATTTTTGGCACTTTCAATCACTGGTATCTTATTGTATATCAAGCAAAAAGCTCATGCAGTAGAAATGACCCATACAATTTTTGGTCTATTATTTGTGGGTTTTGCCATCTTTCACATTGTTAATAACTGGTCATCAATTACTGGTTATTCAAAAGAACGTAAAAGCGGCAAATTCCAAAAAGAACTCTGGGTAGCTGGTGGAATTTTCTTGGTGCTTTTGGTAGGCGGGGCAACCGAAGTTTTGGAGCCAATTGCTGAAGGTGGACGAATTTTTGCTGGAAAGCGACCTCCACGTGCAACACAACTTTCTTTTAATGAGGTAGTTACAAATAAAGATGCTCAAGGTAAGCCATTGAGTATTCTAATTGAAAAAGATGGAAAAGCCGAACTTCCTGTTGTGGCAGTTTGGGTAGAAGATTCAGCAAGAAATTTTGTTGAAAACCTATTTGTGCCAGCAAAAGTGGCAGCTATGCCAGAAGATGAAGAAGAAGCTCGTGAAGGACACTTCGATATTTCTGATTTTAAATCAGAAAATTTGGCAACTTGGGCAGGAAAAGCTAAATCAAAAACACCAAATTTTGAACAAGAAACACCTCACGATAACTTTATTTTAAAAACAAATACTTCTGCTAAGGGGAGTTTTTATGTAGTGATGGAAGTTAAGAGTGGTGCCAAAAATGAAATATACGAGGCTGCCATTGACCCATCTAAAGCTGATGTTTTGAAGCTAAAATCGAAAGATGGTTCATTTATAAAGAGTGCAATCGTAACGCTCTAAGATTTTGATGATAAATAAGAAAATGAGATTTACCAAAATCTCATTTCTTTTTTATATTCAATCGACCCTAAACCTACACTTAAAATGTTTACTGATTCACTTTCGATTTTGGCAGTTTTATGCCTTAATATTGTTATTTCCGAGTGGGTTTGTCAGAAACCCTTTTTTCGTCATGTAGGAACGGGGTTGATGGTGATTATTCTCACGGCAATTATTGCAAACTTAGGTATAATTCCTGCTTCTACTCCAGCTACTCCACTCTACGAAGGTATTTTTACATATATTGCTCCATTATCCATATTCTTAATGCTACTGGGTGTTAATCTAAACAGTTTGAAGAAAGCTGGAAGACCAATGCTTATAATGTTTCTAATTGGTTCGGTAGCCACTATGATTGGTGCAGTGGTTGCTATGACTTTAGTCAGTGGCAAAACTAAAATAGGGGAGTTATTTTACGCCATTGGGGGTATGTATACAGGAACTTATATTGGAGGTAGCATTAATTTCAATGCAGTGGCATTGCATTATGGTGTTTCTCAACAAGGAGGACTTTTTTCAGCGGCAACAGTTGCCGATAATATTATTTCTGCTATTTGGGTAATCGCTACGTTGGTCTTCCCGATGATTTTAAACAAAAAATTTCCAAGAAAGAAATTAATGGAAGTTAATGAGGAAACTCAAAATGCTACGCAACATTATTCTTCTGACATTGAAAGTGTGAGACCTTTTGATTTAGCTTTTTTACTAGCTATTAGTTTCATGGGTATTCGTGTTTCTGCTTGGTTAAGTACCCAAGTTCCACAAATTCCAACGGTTATTTGGTTAACTACAATTGCTTTACTTTTAGCTCAAATTCCTGCTATAAATAAACTGAAAGGACATAAATTAATGGGTTTATTAGGTGTCTATTTATTCTTGGCAGTTATTGGAGCGTATTGCGATGTGCCTGCTCTCCTAAAAGATGGGGAATTGGCAATGGTGCTTCTCTTATTTGTGAGTATCCTCGCCATTGTACACGGTATAATTATCTACGGCTTAGGTGCATTATTAAAACAAGATTGGGATATCATTTCGATTGCTTCACAGGCAAATGTTGGCGGTTCGGCATCTGCTATGGCACTTTCACGAAGTTTAGACCGTACAGATTTAACCTTACCTGGTATTTTAGTGGGTGCTTTAGGAAATGCCACAGGCACTTATTGGGGAATATTGATTGCTGAATTGATGCGAAATTCTAGTATTTTTTAATTATAAAACTAAGTAAAAATACACATTTATTAATTCTGAGTCTGGTCATTTCTCACAATCAATGATTTTCTTTAATTTTGCGAAAAAATCTTCATCTAATGGAACAAACACTTCTTGACTCAATTCCGTCACTTGATTTAGCGGAATTTACATCAGGCGACCCCGTACGTAAAGATAAGTTCGTGCAAGATTTGGGGGCGGCCTTTAATACGATTGGTTTTGTAGCAATTAAAAATCATGGATTATCTGACGAACTTCGTGAGAAATTATATGCAGCAGTTCAAAAATTCTTTTATCAAGCCGATGAATTTAAAACTAAATATGAGTTTCCAGAGCTTTTAGGCCAGCGTGGATATGTGGGTAAAGGTAAGGAAACAGCCAAAGGTTTTACTAAGCCAGATTTGAAAGAGTTTTTTCATGTTGGGCAGCCAATAGCAGAAGGAGATATGCCATCAAATATATTTCCAACTGAAGTACCAGAATTCGAGAAGTACACTATAGAAGTTTATAAAACTTTTGAAAGTACGGGTAAGACACTACTTCGTGCCATTGCTTTATACTTAAATTTGCCAGAAGATTACTTTGAAGATAAGGTAAGAAATGGCGATAGTATTTTACGAGCACTACATTATTTCCCAATCGAAAATCCAGATGCAATTCCCGAAGGGGCAGTGCGTGCCGCAGCTCACGGAGATATCAACTTGATTACGCTTTTAATGGGTGCGTCGGCTGAAGGTTTAGAGGTTTTACGTTTAGATGGTAAGTGGATTCCAGTTACTGCTTTACCTGAACAAATTATTATTAATGTTGGTGATATGCTTGATAGACTTACTAACCATAAGTTGAAATCAACCATTCACCGTGTAGTGAATCCTCCAAGAGAGAAAATGAAAACTTCTCGTTTCTCAATTCCATTTTTTATGCACCCAAGAGGTGATATGGATTTAACTTGCTTGGATTCATGCGTTGATGCCGAAAATCCACGCCGTTATGAAAATATGACTGCTGGAGAATTTTTAGCTGAACGTTTACGTGAATTAGGCTTCAAGAAATAGTTATTGCAAAGTCAATTTGAAGTTCTTCAAATTGACTTTGTTCAAGTAGTTTTGCTATTTTTAATCCACCATTCTCTGTGAATTAAATCACTAAGAATTTTGAAAGAATTTAAATTATGACCAAAACACGTCAGATTCGTTACATCATTTTCTTGAAAGACGTACTGATACTCGCACTCACTTGCTTTGGTGGGCCGCAAGTACACCTGACGATGTTTTTGGATAGACTTGTTCGTAAACATAATTATATTTCTGAGGCCGAAATACTTGAACTTCAAGCACTTTGTCAAGTATTGCCGGGCCCAACTTCTACCCAAACTATCACTGCTATCGGTTTTCGTTTAGGAGGGCCAAGTTTAGCTTATCTTACTTTATTAGTCTGGGTTTTACCCGGAACTATACTTATGACCCTAGCAGCTTTGGGGGTCTCATTTGTTGGTGAAGCAAATCTAATTAATATCACGAGATTCATAAAACCAATGGGTGTTGCATTTATTATTTTTGCAACCTATGCCATCGGCTCAAAGGTAATAAAGACCAAAACAAGTGTTGTTTTAATGCTTTTCGCAGCAATAGCCGCTTATATTTTCCATTCACCCTATATTACTCCAATTTGGATTTTACTAGGAGGACTAGCTACTTCTTTGAAGTTTGGTCAGCAAGAAAAGATGGAAAAGCAGCCAATAAAAATTGAATGGGGAAACTTCTTTATTTGGTTAGGCGTATTATTGTTTGCAGTTGTTTTGGGTAAGCTAACTCATTCATTACCAATAAGACTGTTTGAGAATTTTTATAGAAATGGAAGCTTAGCTTTTGGTGGTGGGCACATACTTAAGCCTTTACTCTACAATGAGTTTGTTGAATTTAAGCATTATTTATCACCAGATGAATTTCTTTCGGGTGTTGCATTAGTAGAGGTTGCCCCAGGGCCAGTTTTTTCAATTTCTGCTTTTGTAGGAGCATTATCGATGCGAAATTGGGGCATGGGAGGTGAGATTTTAGGGAGTGCTATGGCTACACTTGGGATTTTTTTGCCGGGGATATTTCTTATATTTTTTGTAATTAGATTTTGGGAACAGCTTAAAAAATATCGTGGAATTAGAGCATCTCTTGAAGGTATTAACGCTGCATCTACTGGCTTAACTGCCGCCGCCGCATTGTCATTATTCCAACCTATGGCTACCGATGTAGTTGCCAACCTAACAGTAATTTTCACCTTGATTTTACTACAAACTAGATTAGTGCCAACTTATTTAATCATTCTCGGAGGATTATTTTTAGGTTGGGTAATTGCTTGATTGATTTAGGTACTTATTAGTTAATTAATGATTTTCAAATCCTGATTTGGAGTGATTCTCAAGCATTTTTTATAATCTTTAAGAAGAATTAACGATTCTTTCTTAACTTCTCTTTCAAAGATTTACTGTAAATTGCGTTATCATTTGTGTAGAATAAGCTTTTCTGCTCGAGAAAGGCATTTGTACAAAGCTATTTTTAAGCTAGAGAATATTTAGATGAAGCAAAAGTATATAATTTTAACATTCTTACTATCAGTAATATACGGATTTTCCTACGCCCAAATTTTAGATGATTCTACCAAGCAAGTGTATGGAGTAAAAACAGTTCGTTATATGCTTGAAGATGATATTCTTAATAATCGCAAAACCTTCTATAATCCTGATACTTCCCTAACAAATTTTCATTTATTTGATTTTTCACTGCAAAGTGGGTTATTGTATCAAGATTTAGGAAATGTTGGAACTGCCATCAAACCATTGTTTTTTTTGCCTTCAACAGATGTTGCTAAAAATTTAGGTTATAATGCTTATGCTCCTTACGCATTTGATGTTCGAAAAACTACCTATTTTAATACTAAATCGCCTTATACAAATGTGCACTATGTTCAATCTGGTGGCGGAACAGGTATTATGCACTTTATCCACTCGCAAAATATAAAGCCACGCCTTAATGCTACACTTGATGTGAGGCGTTTGGCGGCGTCGAAACAGTATGGTGCACCACAGACAAGAGAAGAGCGTTCGGTTGATAGTTGGGCAGCTTTATTTCATAGTAATTATGAATCAAAAGATGGTAAATATATTATTTTAGGAAGTTACAACCATTTTAATCACGCCCCTTTGGAGCAAGGAGGTATTAAGCCATTATCGGATACTGTAAATTTTGTAGCGGAGAATAGTTTAGGAAATTATCGTGATTATTTATCGAAACGTACAGGGGCTGCTTCAAGAGATTGGCGAAACGAATGGCATATTTACCATCAATATAAGCTTAGTAATGGCTTCCAAGTTTATCATACTTTAGATTATCAGAAACGCCGTGATTTATATACCGATGTAAAATTTGGGTCAGATTCTGCCGCTAGTACAAGCTATTACCATCTTTCGCCTAAAAGTTCAAAAGATACCCTTTCAATGGATGTTAGGTACCGCTTGTTAGAAAATAAATTTGGAATCAAAGGAATCTACAGGGGCTTTGCATATCGCCTATATATTCGTCAACGTTTCTTTAATTTAAAATCAGATTTTGGAGATGATTTTCGTTTAAAATTAAAATCTGAAACTTTACTTGGCGGGTGGGCTAATTACTTTTTTCCTGATAGTGTTCGCCGAGCTTATGCTGAAACAGAGTTTGGTACGAATGGAAATCTCCGATTGCAGGCCGAATATCTAAGCCCAAAGATAAAACTAAGCTTTTTGCAGCTTTCTTCTCCAGCAAATATTTTGGATGAATATTTTGTAAGTGCTGCTTACCGTAGAAACACTTCATTGAAAAATGTTTTTTCAAACAATATTGGAGCAACCACTACCATATTATCAGGTAGATGGACATTTACGCCGAGTGCTAATTATTCCCTAATTAAAAACTATATTTATTATAACCAGCAGGCACAGGCTACACAAACTTCCGTGCCAATTAGTATTTTTAGAGTTGGTTTAGGTTTAAATTATCAGTGGAAGAAGTGGTCAATCTCAAACCAATCATATTTTGTTGCTAACTCAGAAGAGCAATTTATAAGAATGCCAAGGTTTACCAATAATACGCAAATTGCTTACACATTTTTATATGCAAAGACATTGCTTATCAGTACGGGGCTTGAGATTTATTATAGAACAGCCTATAAAGCTGATAACTTTATGCCACTCAATCGCCAGTTTTACCTACAAGACCAGCAGTTGGTTTGGGGCACTCCTGTGGCAGATGCTTTTGCAGATTTAAAGATTAAAAAGGTAAAACTTTTCTTTAAATTTGCTCACGTGAATCAAGGTTTTCCACTTAATGGATATTATGTAAGTTCTACTTACCCAGGTTTAAGAAGAACGTTCTACTTAGGCGTAAATTGGCCTCTTTTTGATTAATCCAATGAAGAAACTGAGCTTATACATTTCATTATTTCTTGCTTTAAATGCTTGTAAATCAGCCGAAAATGATGCTAATTTTTATGAGTTTTCATCAACTGTGAAAATCCTAAAAGAAGCTCCGAAAGAACTCGTGAAGCAAGAATTGCCAAAGAATTTGCAAGTGCCAGCAGGTATGGTTTACGTACCAGGTGGATACACACAAATTGGTGCAACTGATGGTATGTCCTTCGAAAAACCTATGTTTTGGGTAGAGGTAAAACCTTTTTTTATGGATATTTCTCCCGTAACCGTAGCTCAGTTTCGTGAATTTGTGAAAGCAACCAAATATGTGACTTATGCAGAACGTTTTGGTGATGGTGGATTTTTTGATGTTGAGGCAAAGGGATGGACTTTAAAGAAAGGGGCAAATTGGGAATACCCACAAGGTAAAGACCAACCTAAAGCTCCTGATAATCATCCAGTTACACAAGTGTCTTGGTATGATGCAGTTGCTTACGCCAAATGGGCTGGTAAGCGGCTCCCTTCTGAAATTGAGTGGGAACATGCTGCTCGAAACGGAACAAATGACCGTACGCTATATCCATTCGGTAATGACATCGAAAAAAATGGAAAAGCTCTTGCAAATACTTGGAATGGTGTTTTTCCTGAATATAATAAAAATACGGATGGATTTTTCTACACTTCACCTGTGGGTTATTTTGGCAAAACCAAACTTGGTTTAACAGATATGACTGGAAATGTGTGGCAGTGGTGCGATAATTGGAAAATTAGTTATGAAGATATTAACCAAGGGAAAATGCCTACTGATACCCTCGAAAAGGTTGAAAAAGGAGGTTCTTTTCTTTGTGAACCGGGTTGGTGCCATGGATACAGAGTTTCGGGACGCTCGTTTACCTCGCCCGAAACCTCGCTTATGCATGTGGGTTTTCGCTGTGTAAAATAAATTAGACTATAAAATGAGGGTTATAGATAATTCCCAAAATATTGTTCCAAGGGTCTTTTACAGTTGCAACCACAATACCGTCTCCAACATCAGTTGGTTCTTCGTTCATTGTAGCTCCTGCATTTAGCAGTTGTTGATAAGTTTCATACACATCGTTTACTCCCCAATATGTACTTACTCCTTCTCCTTTTGCTTGATTTTCTTCTTCAGGTTGAAGGCCTAATTCATAGCCCCCCACATTAAAACCAACGTAAAATACTTCATCAAAATAAGGCGAAATACCTAATACTTGGCTATACCACATCTTTGCAGCATATATATCTGAAACTTTATAAATGGAGGTTCTTAATCCTAAAAATGGCTTTTTCATACTATTATGGTAGGATAAATAGAGATATCTAGCAAAAGTAATCTTTTTTGTAAATAGTTAATCTAACATTTACTTGTTTTTCTTTTATAAAAAACGGCTTCATTTTTGCATTATCGACCATAAGGTTGGATATTTGCAAAAAAAGAACCATTATTGGATGTCTGCAGAATTAGTCATTTTACTCAATATATTGTTTTACTTATTCGGTTTTTCGTTTTGTATGTACCAACGGAATAAACTGAGTGAACAATCCATTGGTTTTCTTTCAATTATTATCAATTTTATTGGTGTCTTGTTTTCGATGGGTATTCGTTTGAGTGATATTTCGGGCGATGTCATTTCATATCCATGGTTTTATATAAGCGACAAGCTTTTCACAATTGATATTCTCCTCAATGACCTAACATTTTTGATGTACTTTGTTGTACAATTTATCGCCTTATGGGTACAGGTTTTTTCCTTTAAATACATGAAAGGCGACCCGAGTTTTGGTAGATACTATGCCTATTTGAATTTGTTTATTTTGGCGATGATTGGTATCGTAATTTCGGGAAACTTGTTTATGATTTTTATGTTTTGGGAGTTGGTTGGCCTGTGTTCTTATCTTTTGGTAGGTTTTTGGTATGAGAAAAAATCAGCTACAAATGCTGCAATGAAGGCATTTTTAGTGAATAGGGTGGGAGACGTAGGCTTTTTTATTGGAATTTTATTGGTTTATAGATACTTTGGAACACTTGATATTTCTGTAATTGCAGCAAAGGCTCAAGTGATGGCTTCGGCTTCGCTTAATAGTCCAATAATCACAACTATTGGCGTGTTACTATTTTTGGGGTGTGTTGCTAAATCAGCTCAATTACCATTAAATATTTGGTTGCCTGATGCCATGGAAGGGCCTACTCCAGTTTCAGCCTTGATTCATGCTGCTACAATGGTTGCTGCTGGTATTTTCTTGATGGCTAGAATTCAGCCTATTCTTTCGCAGGATGCATTGCTAGTCATGACCATTGTAGGCACACTTACGATGTTTTTTGGTGCAGCTTCTGCATTAATTCAATATGATATAAAGAAATTACTGGCCTTCTCAACGATTTCTCAACTAGGCTTAATGGTTGTTGGTATTGGAGTAGGAGCGGTAAATACCGCACTTTTTCACTTAGTTACTCATGCTTTTTTTAAAGCCGGGTTGTTTCTTTCTGCGGGAGCCGTGATTCACCACATGCACCACGAGCAAGATATGCGTAAGATGGGAGATTTACGAAGAGAAATTCCGATTATTTATTATACATATACTATTTGTGCAGCCGCTTTGGCAGGTATTCCATTCTTTTCTGGATTTCTTTCAAAAGATGCCATTGTTGTTGCTGCATTTGAGTGGGCATCTCACCAACCTAAACAGGCATTTTTCATCATACCAGCCATTTGTTTAGTGGTTGCGGCTATGAGTGCCTATTACATGATGCGTCAAGTATTTTTGGTGTTTTTTGAAAGAGAAGAAAACCCACTCGAATTGATTTCATCAAGTGCCAAAAGTATTTATAAAGGTGTTGTAAAAAGCATTGAAGGAATTGTAAATGTAGAAGATGATGAAGAACGTGTAGAGGCCGAACGCCGCCACGCTGAAGAGGACTCTTTAATGGATTTTCTTTCTAAGATAGGTCCAATGGAATTATCTTCTATCGTGATGGCGATTGCTTCATTTGGATTCATATTCTCTATTAACCCCTTTTCTGCGGAAACTAGTTGGTTTTTCAAAACATTTGAGCACGAATCTCATAGTTATCATTGGGTTGCTTATATTGCTATTTTAGTGTCATTGAGTGGTGTTTTATTAGGTTATATTTTCACGAAAGAAGAAATCAATAGAATTGATAATGAACAAAGTGAACCTAAAGGATACATTGCAAGATTTATTTTTAAGAATTATTATTTAAGTGAATTATATCAATGGCTTTTAGTAAGACCAATGATTTGGATAAGTCCGAAAATTAATACTTTTGATAGGGTTGTCATTGATGGATTTGTCAATTCAGTTGGTACGTTTACAGTAACTTGGTCGAATTTGACCCATTGGTTTGAAAAAAATGTGATTGATTATTTCGTAAACTTAGTAGCAAGTACAACTAGCAAAGTTGGCTCTTATACTAGACAAATACAAAATGGGAAAGCACAAACTTATATCATAACCATTTTTATTTTTGTGATTATTGTAATGCTTATTTTATTGGTAGGTTAAGGTTAGCCATTACCGAGATAGCTAAACCTATTAAATTAATTGTTATTAGTCAATTGACTATCGTCTAAATAGATATGAATAACTTTTTACTTTCAACACTCATTTTTTTGCCAATTCTTGGTTCAGCAATGGTGTTGTTGTTGCCTAGTAGTTACCGTGATTCATTTAAGTGGATTTCGGTTATTGTCAATGTAATTAATCTACTTAATATTATCACGCTATACAATAACTTTGATAGACAAGTTTCTGATTATCAATTTATTGAACAGCACGAGTGGATTCGAATGAGTTTAGGAAATTTAGGTGTTTTGTCCATTGATTATCTATTGGGAGTTGATGGCATAAACATGCCCATGATTCTGCTTTCGGGAATTGTCTTATTAATTGGTTCAATTTCTTCATTTACCATCAATTATCGTCATAAGGCTTATCATTCATTATATTTATTGTTATCAGGAAGTATCATCGGCTGCTTTGCCGCATTAGATTTCTTTTTATTCTTTTTATTCTTTGAATTTATGCTATTACCCATGTATTTCTTGATTGGAATATGGGGAGGCGAACGAAGAGAATATGCGGCAATAAAGTTTTTTATTTACACCTTAGTAGGTTCAATTTTTATTTTGATAGTCATGATTGGCTTATCAATGTCTGTGCAGGACTCATTTTTTTCACGAGAGATAGGAGGTACAATACATACTTTTGATTTCCGACAATTAGTAGATTTCAATAATTATATTCCGAATAGTCTTTTACATCCAATAGAAAAACAAACAATATTAGGGGTTCCTGCTCGCCTTTTTGCCTTTGTTTTATTAATTATTGGTTTTGGCATTAAGTTACCTTCGGTTCCTTTTCATACATGGTTACCTGATGCCCACGTAGAAGCACCAACGCCAGTTTCGGTAGTTTTAGCGGGGGTTTTATTAAAGGTCGGTGCTTATGGTTTTATTAGAATTGCTTACGGATTTTTCCCAGATATCGCTTATCAATTTACCTATATAATCGCAGGGGCTGGCATTATTTCAATTATTTATGGGGCTTATAATGCACTAGCTCAAGCTGACCTCAAAAAAATGATTGCCTATTCCTCAATTTCGCACATGGGTTTTGTCTTATTAGGTTTAGCTTCATTGACTGTTGAGGGGGTAAATGGAACGGTGTATCAAATGTTTGGTCATGGATTGGTTTCGGCTATGTTATTCCTCGTTGCGGGGGTCATATACGACCGAACGCATAATCGCCTTATTGAAAATTTCAGAGGTCTATCAAGTGCAATGCCTTATTTTACTTTGGCTGTTACGGTGGCTTTCTTTGGGGCATTAGGTTTGCCTACATTACCAGGTTTTATTGGTGAATTTTTTACAATCATGGGTGGTTTTCAATCAACTATTTTACCAGATTGGTCGGCAATGCTTGCTATGATTGGAATCGTTCTTTCAGCAGGATATTTCTTGTGGACTATGCAAAAAATGTTTTTTGGTACTTTTTGGGCCAATCGTGGACAGGAAGAAAATATGAAAGACCTTGATTTACGTGAAATAATAATGCTATATTCTTTGGCACTACTCTCGATTATTTTTGGAATATTTCCGAACTTAATTTTTGATATTTCAGGTGAATCTGTGAAGCATTTTTTACAAGCATTTTAAACTAGCTCATAACCTAAATTTTGGAAGTTCCCGAAATCCAACAGAAGAAATTCAATGCTCGAAAAATTATCACATATTCTTTTTAGCTCACGTGTCTTATTGCCCGATTTACTATTTGGTTTATTGTTTCTGGTGATAGTTGCGGCAATAACATTTTTACAAAAATTTGATAACGAACGAATTTATGTACTATTTAATGTGCTCATTATAAGTATTTTGTTGAGTGTAAGTTGTGTGTTTTATACCTTCTGGGGATTTTATAAGCAATATTTTGAGTCGGGTAGTGTTCTTTTTGGGCAGTTGATTTATTTAGATAGTACAAGCTTATTTTTTAAGTTAATTATAGCAATTTCGGCAGTTGCTGTATTGATTCATGTTTTGGTGGTAGGATATAAAGTCGTTGGAGAATTTTATGCCATTTTTTTAGCATTAGTGTGGGGTTTATTTATTATGACAATGACAACCAATTGGTTGATGCTCTACGTTTCGCTCGAAATGGTTTCAATTTGCTCCTATATTTTGGTCGTTTTTAATAAAGGAAAAAATAATACTGAAGCAGGAATCAAATACCTTTTGTTTGGAGCTACAAGTTCGGCCGTGATGCTCTATGGGATTTCCTTGCTTTATGGAATGACTGGTACTTTAAACTTTGTTGGACAAGAGTTTGCTACTTTCTTATCGCAAAATCCAACATGGGTTGCACAAATAGCTGTATTTATGACAATCGGAGGGTTATTATTCAAACTCTCAGCAGCTCCATTTCATAGTTGGACACCCGATGTATATGAAGCTACACCTACACCTATCGTGGCTTTTTTATCCATTGCTCCCAAAGCAGCTGTGATTCTGGTTCTAATTCGTTTTTATTCTTATTTAGCAATTGATTTCAAGCTTTTACTTTCGGTAATAATAATGGCTTCAATTACCATAGGAAACTTATCAGCTTTATGGCAAACCAATACGAAGCGTCTTTTAGGCTACTCAACAATTGCTCATGCCGGATTTATGCTTGTTGGTTTATTGGCAACCAGTGAGATTGGTGTTAAATCGGCCATTTTTTATGTGGCTACCTATGGGTTTATTACGCTTGCCGCTTTTCTTCTGATAGATTTACTAGCACTAAAAACCGAGAGTTATGAGTTAGAAAGTTTGCGAGGTTTGGGCCAAGAGAATATATTCTTGGGTTTAGCTGCGGTGGTTGTTATGATTGCATTAGTTGGCTTGCCTCCAACGGTTGGTTTTACGGGAAAGCTATTGATTTTTACGGCACTTTGGGAATCATACCAAACTTCAAAAAGTATTTTGTTGATGATTGTATTAATTTTTGGTCTTTTAAATACTGCTATTTCAATATTTTTCTACATCAAGATTCCTTATTATATGATTTTTAAAGAACCCAAAATTGGCGTTCGTTATTATCAAATTGGAATCGTTAGAAAAGGAGTCCTTTTTGTTTTCTTATTTTTTATCATCTATTTATTTATTAATCCAAGTAGTTTATTAAATCTCATTGAAGGTTTATAGCACTTTCTTATCAGATTGAAACTATTCTAAGAATTTATTTGCTTTATTTTATAGTAATTCACTTAATTTTGATACCGTTTGTTAAAGGACTTAATATTCTCATAACAAATAGAACTTTTTCTTTGCAAGGGACGTATATTCTTTAGAACTTTGCATCATCAAACTCTCCAAAATTCTAAATGAGCGACGCAATTAAACACGAATGTGGCATTGCCCTTGTTCGACTTCGCAAACCACTCCAATACTACATCGATAAATACGGTACACCCCTCTATGGCATCCAACGACTTTATGTTTTGATGGAAAAACAATCAAATCGTGGTCAGGATGGAGCAGGCGTAGGAAATGTAAAACTAGATGTACCTCCGGGGCATCGTTACATTAGCCGCTATCGTTCAGTTGAAAATCGTCCAGTAGTCGATATTTTCAGTAAAATCAATGAAAAATACAAGGAGGTTCTTCGTAACAATCCTGATAAGTTTAAAAACGCTCAGTGGTTACAAGAAAATTTGGCGTATTCGGGTGAGGTTTGGTTAGGGCACCTACGATATGGTACTCATGGCAAAAACGAAATTGAAAACTGTCACCCAATGTTACGTCAGAGCAACTGGCGTAGCCGAAATATGTTGGTAGCAGGAAACTTTAATATGACCAATGCCGAAGAACTTTTCCGTAAATTGATAAAACTCGGGCAACATCCAAAAGATACAGGTGATACAGTAACGGTCATGGAAAAAATTGGTCACTTCCTCGACGAAGAAAACCAAAGAGTATTCGACCGTTTCAAAGGAATCTACGAAAACCCCGCACTTTCTGATATTATCGAAGATAACATGGATTTGCCACGCGTATTACACCGTGCTTGTCGTGATTTCGATGGCGGTTATGCTATGGCGGGAGTAACTGGTTTTGGAGCGGCATTTGTGGTTCGTGACCCAGCGGGTATTCGTCCGGCATACTACTGGGCGAATGATGAAGTGGTAATTGTGGCTTCAGAAAAACCAGCAATCAAAGCAGCTTTTAATGCAAATTATGAAGATATCAAGGAAGTTCAACCAGGAAATGCCTTGATTATTGATAAACACGGTGAATACAATGAGTTTCAGATTATGAAACCATTGGAGCGAAAATCTTGTAGTTTCGAGCGTATATATTTCTCTCGTGGTTCAGACCCACAAATTTATGAGGAACGTAAGAAATTAGGGCAATTATTGATTCCACAGATTTTACAGGAAATCAATTATGATTTAGAAAATACTGTTTTCTCATACATACCAAACACGGCCGAGAGTGCATTCTTTGGTATGGTGGAAGGATTGGAACAATATTTAGCTGATTGGCGATTAAAACGAATTACGGATGGTAATTTATCTTCGGAAGAAATCAAAAAAGTACTTTCTTTCCGTCCAAGAATCGAAAAATTAGTGTCGAAAGATGTGAAACTTCGTACATTTATCACCAACGATGATGAACGCGATGAAATGGTTTCACATGTTTATGAAATGACCCACGAAGTAATTCGTAAAGGAATTGATACAGTTGTATTGATTGATGATTCAATTGTAAGAGGAACTACCCTTGAGAAGAGTATCTTGAAGATGCTCGACCGTTTAGGTCCGAAGAAGGTAATCATCGTATCTTCTGCACCACAAATCCGATACCCAGATTGTTATGGAATTGATATGTCGAAGATGAAAGAATTTGTTGCATTTAGAGCAATGCTTGAACTTCTTCGTGAAAACGGCATTGAATATCTGAAGCAAGAAGTGTATGCTCAAAGTGTTGGTGCATTACAAACAGATAATGCATATGATGAGAATTTCGTAAAACAACTTTATGATAAATTTACTGATGAAGAAATTTCTCAGAAAATTGCTCAAATAGTTACTCCAGAAACCATGAAAGCTGAAGTGGCTATGATTTATCAAACAGTTGAGAATTTACATAAAGCATGCCCTGGCCATTTAGGAGATTGGTATTTTACTGGTAATTACCCAACCCGAGGTGGAAATAGAGTTGTTAATCGTGCATTTGTTAACTTTATGGAAGGCAAGCTAGTGAGAGCTTACTAAGAGATTGGCACCAATAAAAAAACACCGCCAATAGCATTTAGATATTTCTTGATGGCTATTGGCGGTGTTTTAATTAAAAGGTATTATTTCTTTTTCTTCTTTGTAGGTAGTGTAAATACATTATTTGTTACTTCTTGCATGCCTATTACTCGTAGAACATCAAGAATGTTCACCGTTTCGTTAGAAAGAGGCATTGTAGTTGTCGATGAGATAGAGGATGTGTTCATATTTGTATTATTTAATAATATGTTAGCAAAGTTAATAATAAAAGCGAAAATTCGCAAATTGATTTTGTGTTATTTATTAAACGGCAATTAAAAAAAATAAAATAGGATTATTTTAATATTAAATAAAATTTAATCAGTTGATTTTAAACCCTTTATCAATAAATTCTATGAAAAAAATGTTTGTTTTTGTAGTACTGTTCTTTAGTATTCAGGTATTAAAAGCACAGGAAACGTCAGATTCTAAGGCCCTTGAAATTGCAGATAAAGTAATGGAGGCCATGGGTGGACAAAAGGCTTGGGATAATACTCGCCATATCACATGGAACTTCTTCGGTGCAAGACGACTTACTTGGGATAAATGGTCAGGTAATGTAAGAATTGATAATTTAAGAGATAATTCGGTTACTTTATTGAACATCAATACCGAAACGGGTAGAGTGTATAAATGGGGTGCGGAACAAACTAACCCAGACTCTTTGAAAAAATACATCAAAGCTGGTAAAGGTGCCTGGATTAATGATTCTTATTGGCTGACAATGCCTTTCAAATTAAAAGATAATGGAGTAACCTTGAAGTATTTGGGTGAGGGAAAGACAGATGAGGGTAAAGATGCTTATAATTTGCAATTAACTTTCAAGGAAGTTGGTAATACTCCAAACAATATGTACAAAATTTGGGTTGAAAAGGAAAGTAATCTGATGACTCAATGGTCTTATTATGCAAAATCGACTGATGATAAACCAGGTTTTACTCGTCCATGGACAGAGTATAAGTCTTATGGTAAGGTGCTATTATCAGGAGAACGTGGTGACCGTGATTTAACTGAAATTAAAGTATTTGAGGCTTTACCTGAATCAATTTATACTGATTTCAAAAAGCCCGACTTTAGTAAAGCAAAAGATTATAACAAGAAAAAGGATAAAATTGAGTTTTAAATTAAGAATTAAGGATTTAGAATGATGTGTTACAGCTACTCATTTAATATTCTTTATTCTTCATGAAATTGAAGAAATGGTTGGAAAAACTGGAGTTTTAATCGTAAATTTAGGCACACCTGATAGCCCAAACGTGCCAGATGTAAGGAAGTATTTACGTGAATTTTTAATGGATGGTCGTGTAATTGATTATCCTTTCATTCCTCGCTGGATGTTGGTTAATTTAATTATTGCACCGTTTCGTTCACCAAAATCGGCAAAAGCTTATAAAGAACTGTGGACAAACGAAGGTTCTCCACTCAAAGTTTATGGAGAGGCAAACGAACGCCAACTGCAAGATGCTTTAGGTGATGAATATGTGGTGAAATTGGCAATGCGTTATCAGAGTCCAAGTATTGAGTCGAAATTGAAAGAATTTCAACAAATGGGCTTGAATAATATAATTGTAATCCCGTTTTTTCCACAATATGCTTCTGCCACGACGGGTTCGGTGTATGAAGAAGTCATGCGAATTATAACTAAATGGCAAGTAATTCCAGAAATAAAGTTTGTTAATTATTTCTATAATCACCCAAAATTTGTGAATGCGTTTGCCGAAATGGGTAAAAAACATTTGGCAGAGCAAGACTATGACCACGTGATTTTTAGTTATCATGGCATTCCAGCCCGCCAAATTCGAAAGGGAGATTGTACAGGAAATACTTGTAAGCTAGGTACTTGTTGTGATTCTATTTCTGCTTTAAATCAACATTGTTATCGTGCCGAATGCTTCGAAACTACTCGATTATTGGTGAAAGAATTAGGCTTAAAAGAAGGTACTTATACCACTTGTTTTCAATCAAGATTAGGTCGTGAAGAATGGATTAAACCTTACACCGAAGATTTAGTAAAAGATTTAGCTAAAAAAGGAGTGAAAAAGGTTTTAGCTTTCTCTCCTGCATTTGTTGCTGATTGTTTGGAAACAACTTTAGAAGTTGGTGATGAATACAAAGAGCTTTTCGAAGAAAATGGTGGTGAACATTGGCAGCTCGTAGAAAGTTTGAATGATTCAGACGCCTGGATTGAACTATTAACAGATTTAGTGAAGAATTAACTGTATTTGACTAATGGCGAAGAAACTCATTACTGAATTTACTGACCAAGAATTAGTAGATGAACTGAAGAAAAGAAAAAGTGAAAGAATTGTTTTCGCTGTATTGATGGGAATTCTAATTGGCTGTGCCGTTTGGAGTGCAACAAACAAGGGCGGATTTTGGACCTTTGCTATTCTTGCTTTAGTTTTATTTATGGGTAAGAAAAATTCAGGTAGAGTTGAGGAAGTAGTCAATGAGTTGAATAAAAGAAAGCAATAATGTTTCAAAAGGTATAATGGAAATAGGAATAGATAGCTTTGCAGCAGTTTTAAAAAATAATCAAGGTGAGACTATAACCCCCGTTCAGTCAATTAATGAATTGCTTGAGCGAATGGTTAAAGCTGACGAAGTTGGATTAGATGTATTTGGAATTGGCGAACATCATCGAAAAGAATTTCTCGATTCTGCACCAACGATGATTTTAGCTGCCGCTGCTGCTCGAACTAAGCGAATAAAGTTGACAAGTGCCGTGACGGTTTTAAGTGCAATTGACCCTGTCAGGGCTTTCCAAAACTTTGCAACACTCGACTTAATATCTCAAGGTAGAGCTGAAATGGTTGTAGGGCGTGGTTCTTTCATTGATGCATTCCCTTTGTTTGGTCTAGACCTAGAAGATTATGATGAATTGTTCACTGAAAATTTAGATTTATTACTTAAAATTCGTGAAAATGAAGTATTGAATTGGAAAGGAAAGTTTCGTCCTGCTTTATATAATCAGGCAATATACCCACGACCTTTACAGCAAAAACTGCCAATTTGGATTGGTGTAGGAGGTACTCCACAGTCATTCGTACGTGCGGGTATGTTGGGCTTACCATTGATGGTAGCTGTAATTGGCGGAGAAACCCATCGTTTTAGACCATTGATTGATTTATATCGAAAAGCAGGTTTAAAGGCTGGATTCGCTCCAGAAGAATTGCAAGTGGGCCTACATTCCTTAGGCTATGTTGCAGAATCTACTGAACAAGCTATCGAAGAATTTTATCCGGGGTATGCAGAAATGTTTACCAATATTGGAAAGGAAAGAGGTTGGCCACCAGTACAGCGTTCGCATTTTGATTCTCAGACTGGAGAACTAGGAGCTTTTCTTATAGGAAATCCGCAAGAAGTTGCTGAAAAAATTCTTCGTCATAGTGAAGCTTTAGGAGGAATAACGAGGGTCACTTTCCAAATGGATAATGCTGGTCTAACTCACGAAAAGCTTATGAATGCCATTGAACTCATCGGAACCCAAGTAGCACCAATTGTGAATCAGAATAGTTAATGAAAAAGCCCAATTCTTAAATTAGAATTGGGCTTTTTTCTTAGTTACTACACCCTTGAATTTGTGCCAAAAATACACTGCCATTTTGTGCTTCAAATCCATTATTTAATGAAATAGAATTGCCTGCTTTATAGGTGGTTTTTGCAGGCGAAATAATTTTATTAGTTGCAATAATTGTTTGTATCGTTTGAATAGAATTGGTACCCGACGAAAAATTTGAGGTAAGTGTAGAAGAAGTCGGTGCAAGAATTACTTGGCTCGTAGCTATTCTTGTACTTTTACAACTACCGTTTTCACATGAGGAATAATAGGTCGTTGCACTCGCTGGTGAGTTTGAAAACCCAGTTCCAGTACCCAAAACAGTGTTTCCAGTAGCTGAATTGTACCACGTAACAGTACCAACAGAGCAATTGGCGGTCAATGTAACGGCAGTCCCCGGGCAAATGCTTGAAGCATTTACCGCTACATTTGTAGGGGTAGTGGGTTGAGTGGTTACATTTACTTGGTTTGTTGCCACTCTCGTACTTTTACAACTACCATTTTCACATGCGGAGTAATAAGTGATATTACTTGCAGGTGATTGTGAGAATCCTGTTCCAGTACCAAGAGCACTAACTGCAGTAGAGGAATTATACCAAGTAACAGTACCAACGGTGCAGGTTGCATTTAAAGAAACGGCAGTACCAGAACAGATACTTGTCGAGCTAACCGAAACGTTAGTTGGAATACTAGGTTGAGTGGTTACATTTACTTGGTTTGTTGCTACTCTACTACTGGGACAGTTTAAAGCTACACAAGCAGCATAATAGGTTTTATTGGCAATCGGTGATTGGCTGAATCCAGTTCCAGTTCCAAGTAAATCACTTCCTGTTAAGTCACTGTACCATGAAACTGTTCCAGTTGCACAAGTAGCATTTAAGGTAATAGCTGTTCCTGAACAAATATTTGTACTACTTACAGATACACTAGTAGGTGAGTTTGGAGCAGTACATGGAGTAATTGAAAAATTATTGTTGGAGATATCAAAAAAAGCTTTGCCTGTGCCTTTTACCATTATTCGTGCAGTAGTTGTATTAATGTTTGGCATTGTAACACTAGCAGAACCATTATTTGGCACATTAGATGCAAGTGTGGTTGGGTAGGTCAGCCCCCCATCGGTTGAGAGTAAGATGTCAACGTTTGTACAGCTAATCGGAGCTATATCAGTACTTGCAACTGCCCATGTAACTGTTTGAGTACTAAAACCTGTATAACTAATTCCAGTTGTATTGGGTGAATTCACAACGAATGGCCCTGCGGTTCCATCAACTGTCAAAACAATATCAACACGGTCATTTGTGCCGCCACCAGTGGCATTATCCCGAACAACTAATCTAAAATTAAGTGTGCGTGCAACTGTTGGTAAAACTTCCCAAGTTGGTGAAACATTAGCTACTAAATCACTCAGCTTTGGAAAGTAGCGAGTACCGCTACTTACAGGAGAAAAACCTCTAAAACTTGGGCCTCCAGTTGCAGTTCCAACGGGTGGTTGTGTAGCTACTTGCGTATCCATTTGATCCCAACAATAAGTTAAAGAAGCGTTCCCGTCGGGGTCAGTTGCAAGTCCTGAAAGCATAAATGGGGTGCCTTTGGGAATTGTTTGACTTGCTGTGTTGGAATTAATTGTTGGTTTTGCATTCGTATAGGCGGGTTTTGTGGCACAAGAATTTCCCGAGCCTGTAATAAAAGTGAGCATTTCGCTTAAACTTCCTCCGTGAAAGTGAGCATCGCTATTATTTTGAACATTTGGTGAACAAATACCAGCATAACCCATAATACTGTAGCCACTTCCAGGCTCAAATGCGGTAGTTGAATTACGATTGCAATTGTTATTTTGGGTATGATTTCCGCCAAATTGATGTCCCATTTCGTGTGCTACATAATCAATATCAAAAGCGTCGCCAATGGGTGCTCCAGAGCCGGTTACACCCCCACCTTTAAAAGAACTACATGGAACTCCCAAGTAGGCAACTCCACCTCCACCAGTACTAAAAACGTGTCCAATATCATAGTTTGCACTACCAATTACCGAATTTAAGTTATTGATATTTTCCGATAACATCGTACCTCCATCATCATTAGTGTAGGGGTCTGTAGCTGCACTTGTATAAACAACTAAGTTATTATTGGCAACAATATTCATTTTTACGGCAAAATCTCTCAAGAAAACGCCATTCACACGATTCATTGTTGTTACTTGGGCAGCTAAGGCCAGAGCCACTGTGCCGCCATGAAAAGCTGTGTATTCTCCAGTAGCAGCCAGTGCAAGGCGATAATTACGTAAAACACCGTCTCCGATTTGAGTATTGGTAATATTAGGTGATAAAATCCTATTTTGTTTAGGATTAGTTGGGGTATCAATATTAACACTATGAATTTGAGGGTCGAAGCTACAGCTAAATGCTTTTTTTGAGGTATAATCTCGTTTATCATAAGCTATGTAATGCTCAATATTACCACGGCTATAAGGGTCAATAAAAAATATTCCTTCTGTAGAAAAAATCATTCCATGAAAGCCTGAGGATGTGAAATCAAAACGGCCGCTAATGCTAGGATTATTAATACTGTAACCAGCATAAGTTTTTATTTCGGGAAATTTGGCAGCAAGCCCTTCTTCCATGATTGGAGATTCTACTATAAAGAAAGGTTCTATTTTACCATCAGGCATTGGGATTTCCAAACTAATTGCTGCAAGTCTTGCAGAAGCTGAATTTTCTAAAGGAGCCTTACTCAAAGATGTTTTTAATGCATTAACATTTAGTTTAAATACCTTGTATTTTTCGGGGATAATAAATCTTTGTCCTACAACCGTAGGTTCGAGTGCTAATGATTCCCAGATTTTATTTTGTGCATATCCTACTTGCAGGCTAAAGAGGAAAAAAAACAGAATGACTTTTAGACTACGTTTACAAATACTGATTTTTGTTATTAAATACATGTATGAGAGTTTTATAGCTATAAAGGAATTTGAAATAAGTTATAAACTATTTTTTAAAACTTCAACCAATTTCCATAAATCAGCTTCAGAATTATAAATATTTTGTGATACTCTAATCGCAACGCCACGATTGGAAACAATAATTTTATTTGCGGCAAGTTTATCTGTAAATGATTGATTATTAATCTTTTTTGGTAAAGAAATGCCTAATAAATGATTGGCTCTATTTTTACTTTCTTCAACCCAACAACCTAATTCTTGAAGTGCTATTAAAGGTTTTTCAATGATTTCTGAACAATATGATTGCATATTTTCTATTCCCCATGCCAATAGCTGTGTTAGTGAATCTTCAAACATGGGCATTTGAATAAATTGTGAGTGCTCCCCCATATTGTAGCGTTGAGCTTTGGGGCGGTAAGCTCGCTCATAACGAATAAGTTGGGCAAAATTATCACTATCTTTTCGATGCATCCACGACTCCTCAACTGGAACTCCTTCATCAAAAAACTCACCAAAATAAGCTGCTCCAATACTATAAGGCCCTAAAAGCCATTTATACCCAGCACAAATAAGTGCATCAGGTTGAATTTTTTGAATGTCAAAATCTAATATTCCAACTGATTGAGTACCATCAATAATCAATAAGGCACCAACTTCTTTGCAACGCTTCGAAACGGCTTCCAAATCGAATTTTACACCATAAATCCAATGAATGTGAGGCATAACCACCATGGCTGTTTCGTTGTTAATACCTTCTAAAACAGCTTGATTCCATAGTCCACCACGATTCTCTAAAACTTCTGGTTTAGCTATTGTTTTATAGACTAAATGATGTTCTTGACAAACTCGGTCGAAAGCATATACATTATTCGGGAATTCATCTTGAATCTGTATAATGTGTGTTTTATTTTTAAGATTTGGCAAGCGATGTACATTATGGGCAACTACTGCCATCCCATAAGACACAGAGGAAATGATGGCAATTCGCTCATAATCAGGCTCATTTATAATTTGAGCAAAAAGCTTTTGTACTTTTTGAGGTAACGTAAAATGGTCTGAGCCTTTTATTAGGTGAGTATTTGATGCTTTGAGATTAATTCCTTCGATTCCTCGTTGAACAGAACTTCTGAGGGTAGGAGAGTAGGCCGCTCCATTGAGGTAAGTTATACTTTCATCGAGCGAAAATAAGTGTTTTTGGTTGGTTAGGGTCATTTGTTGATTAAGGAATTGAAGTGTTTGGGAAATAGTTAAATGTAAAATTAAGTTAAAAAAAAGATTTCGTCATATTTTACAGTTTAATGATTTAGAAATTTATTTTTTGGTCAATTTACTATGAATTAAGTAATCGATTTATTTACCTCCATTAACACTTTCGTAATATTTATTCAATGAATTTAATTTTGAATATCCACCTAACAAAACCTTTTTAGCCGATTCTGAAATCTCATTCCACGACAGATTTTTTTCAGGAGTAATGCCAAAAAGTGTTTGATTGATATAGTTTACTTGAATGGGTAAAATTCGATTAGGTAAGCTACTACCAAATTCACCGATGTAGCCAATAGGAGAGGAAAGAAGTAGCCTAAATGTTATTTTATTCAAGTCTAATTTTTCAAATTGGTCAGTTTTATTTATTAATAGAGGAGGAACTAACTCCGCTGAATGACTGAGCATTCGCATTAAACCTCCCAACATCAATAAAACTTTTGCGAACAAAACAGCATTTGTTATTTCCCAAAGTTGGATAGTAAAAATTGCCCCAAAATAGGTCAATAAACCAATAACTATAAAAGCAATTCCGAATTTTTTATCACCAATTAAAACTGACTGAATAACTATCATTATTAATGCAGCGAAGGGTATAGTCCAATGCCAACTTTCAAAAATAACAAACCATAAAACAGCTTCGATAATGATTGTAGAATGAGTGATGCGTGTAGCCCAAGTGGTATGCAAAAGAACATAACCAATTGATTGATAGTCTAAATCAATATTAGTTTGTGGTTTGAAAACATTATGTAATGGTAAAAACATTCCTACTATTCTATCGGGAAGGAGGTTGCATAATATATATAAAACAACCGTGGCAATTAAGGTAATTGTCCAAATTTGATTAATAATTGCTTCTTTATCAGATAGCCAGTTGAAGATTTGCATTTTAATTAATTTCGGTTTATTGATATTTGATTTTCAGGGCAGAATTTTGAGCAGCTGGGAGTTTTTGATGTGCATTTGTGCCTCCTTTTTCAAAAAAAGAAATGATATTTTCATATTGATAAATGAGATATTGAGGCATTACTAAATTCATCATAAAGTAAGGAAAAAAACCACCTTGGTTTTCTCTATCAATAAATACTAGTTGACTTGAATCATCAGGATTAGCTTCAAATAAATGTCCACCCCACCAATCAATACGCTCGTAGCCATTAGGTACAGGAATTTCGTCCCAAATAATTGACCTAAAACAGGTTTGAATTGTTTTTTTATCAACTATTCTTGACCATTGAATATACAATAAATCACGTTTTGAAATAAATGGTTTATTAGGGTTAAATTGTTGATAAATGATTTGTGTATTTTCGTCAATTTCTTTTACAAGATACCCACCTGTGTATTCTGATGTCCAATAATGGTGATAATCAATCATTTTATTGATAAATACATCAAAAACTTCGTGGTGATTGGCCGCCACCTTAGGTAATCGCCATTTGAATAAATCGTTTTTATCGTCAGGAAAAGATTGCTGCCAAATTGTAATGTCATTCTTTTGACTTCGCCTTTTCCATCCATCATCAGAAGCCATTAAGGCCAGGTCTTTATCTTGCCATTTTTCTTTATTTGTCTTCCACTCATCTAATGTTATCATATAAGCTACATTTTAAATTAAGATTGTACTTATTAAAGATAGTTTTTGATTTTATTGTTACAAATATCAAGCAATATAACTTAAAAAAACATTTTTTGAAAATCTATCATGGATGATGTATAATCAAGATAATTTGTCTCATTCTTAATGAGTTATGAATGAGTATAAAAAGAAAATCCTCTCCAAATCATTGAGATTTAAAGAGGATAAAATTTATTTAAAATAATTTATGATTCAATTAATCAATCATATCTTTCAGGATTATAAAGGCTTATATCAATACTATTTTTTTCATTATCTATGATTTCTTGAACTAACTTGCCAGTTGCGGGAGCAAGGCTAAGGCCCATCATGGCATGTCCAGAGGCAATGATTAAGTTTTTATAGCTATTGGTTCGTCCGATGTAGGGTAAACCATCGGGAGAACATGGACGAAGTCCATACCAAACTTGCTCTTTTTCAGGTATTTTGATATCATAATTCGGGAAAAAGTTTGGCACTGCTTTGATGATTCCTCGCACTCGATTCATATTGATTTCATCATTGATTCCACCAATTTCCATTGTTCCTCCAAAACGAATCAAGTTATCAGACATTGGCGTAATAGCTACTCTCGCTTCTAACAGAATTGAAGGAATATTTAGTTTTTGACCCTCATTTTGCTGGTAGGTTACACTATAACCTTTACCTGCTTGCATGGGCAAACCAATATTAAGCATTTCTGCTAAATTAGGCGACCAAGAACCAGTAGCGATAACTAAGTTCTGAGTTTTAAGTTCTAAATTCTTAGTTGAGTTTCCTGCTATTTGCTTAACTTTTATTTTGTTTATCTCCTTTTTTTCAAATTCAAAACCTGTTACTTCAGTATTATAAAGAAACTTTACACCCTTATTTATAAGGTAAGATTTCAAATTCTTGACCAACTGGTTTGGGTATAAATGGGCATCGCCAGTATAGAGAATTGCTCCTGCAACATCGGGTTTTACTTCAGGTTCGAGTTTGTGTAATTCTGCTACTGAAAGAATTTTTGTTTCAAGACCTAATTCTTTTGCCTGATGTGCTACTTCGACCTCCTCCTCAAAAGAGTGTTCAGTTTTACAAAGCATCATTAAGCCTTTTTCTTCAAAAGCAAAGTTAAATGCTGCATCTTTAGATAAGTCTTGATAAAGTGCTTTGCTCAACAAACTAATATCACGAAGGGCAGGCATTGCACGTTCAACTTGCTTTTTGTTGGCTGCTTGATAAAATTTCAAACCCCACGAAATTAAATCTACACTCAAGCGTGGTTTTACATAAAAGGGACTTTCAGCGTTAAACATCCATCGAATACCTTTTTCAATCATACCCGGTACAGCCAAAGGAATAAAATGGCTCGGAACAATCATTCCTGCATTGCCCATCGAACAGCTATCATCACCATTTGTTCGTTCGATGATTGTTACTTCATATCCTTTTTTACTCAAGTAATAAGCTGAAAATAAGCCAATTACTCCACTGCCGATGATGGTAATATCCCTAGTCGACTTTTCAGAATGACCTATAAGAGAGTTTTCGGTATTCTCTATTATTGCTTTCATATTCTAATTTAATATTTTAGTATTTCGCAACCCTTTAGGGCTTGGGGTTAAATCACCTGAAAACCAAATGCATAGGGGTCATCTTGGTCATCAATAGTTATGGTATTATTACCATAAATTCTTGCCCAACCTTCGATACTTGGATAGATTGCATCAATATTCCCCACTTTTGTTGTTCCTTCAATTCGACCGATAAACTTGCTACCAATGATGCTTTCATGAATAAATTCATCGCCAGCTTTGAGTTTGCCTTTGGCTGCCCATTGTGCCATGCGAGCCGAAGTTCCGGTGCCACAAGGCGAACGGTCTATCGCCTTATCGCCATAAAATACTGCATTTCGAGCAGTTGAAGTAGGGTCAATTACTTTTCCTGTCCATTCAATATGACTTAAGCCATTGATTGTCGGATTATCAGGGTGAACAAAAGTATGTTTTTCATTGATTCTTTCGCGTAGAACTCTTGCCCAAGCAATTAATTGGTCAGCTTTAAAATGTTCTAAACCCGGGAAGTTTTCCTGTACATCAACAATGGCGTAGAAGTTTCCACCATAAGCTACATCAACTTTTAACGTTCCCAAATCTGGACATTCGACTTCAATATTTTCTGCAGCCAAAAATGACGCAACATTGGTCAATTTAACTGATTTTACTTTGTTGCCTTCTTGTTTATATTCAATTAAAACCAAGCCCGCAGGGGCTTCCATTCGAACAAAACCTGGCTTTTTAGGTTGAATTAGTCCATGTTCGATGGCTATTGTAATCGTACCAATCGTGCCGTGCCCGCACATTGGAAGGCAACCAGAAGTTTCGATGAAAAGTACTGCAACATCATTTTCGGGGTCATGGGGCGGGTATAAAATACTTCCCGACATCATATCATGCCCGCGAGGTTCAAACATTAAACCTTTACGAATCCAGTCATATTCTCGTAGAAAATGCTGACGTTTTTCCGACATATTTTTACCCTCTAAATTGGGGCCACCACCTGCCACTAAACGTACAGGATTACCGCAAGTATGAGCATCAATACAGAAGAATGATTTTGTCATAGTTAATAGATTTTTTTAACTGTGAAACAGACTAGTTAATCTATTGATTATCAAAGCATTAAATAGTCGGTCCCACAGTTTGTTATTCACACACCCTGCATATTAACAAAAAAGTGTAGGAATGTTAGATTTGTGGTAAAACTGGTCTTGTTGCTAAAGAATCGTTGATGATTTTCAAGATTCTTTCTCTTTCTTCACCTGCCAATGGTAAGCGTGGTTCACGTACCCATTCGGTGCCAAGTCCAGTAGCAACTTGGGCTAATTTAATATTTTGAATGAATTTAGTTGACACATCTAAGTGCATCAAAGGGAAGTGCCAACGATATATTGCACGAGCTTCTTCGTAGCGTCCTTGTTTTACTAATTCATAAATTACGACGGTTTCTCTTGGGAAAGCATCTACCAAACCTGCTACCCAACCATCGGCACCCATGACAAGGCTTTCATAAGCTAAATCATCAACTCCTGACATTATTTTGAAGCGACCACCAAATTCATTAATGATATCTGTCATATAACGAATATCACCAGTTGATTCTTTCATAGCCTCGAAATGTGGATTCGCAGCTAAATCATGAAACATTGGTATCGAAATAAAATTTTTGTAAGCCAATGGATTGTTATAGGCCAATACAGGCAAATCAGTGGAATCGGCTACACGGTGAAGATAATGAAGAATTTCACGTTCATCAGCCGAATAACGCATCGGAGGTAATAACATAAAGCCATCTGCACCAGCTTGTTCGTAGGTTTTAGCGATAGCTACTGCTTCACGAGTAATGCACTCTGCAATACAAATAACCAATGGAACTCGTCCAGCAATAGTTTTCTTTGCCGATTCAAGCAAGGTTAGTTTTTCATCAGTTGTAAGGGTTCCGTTTTCTCCCAACGAGCCACAAATAATAATTCCATGAACTCCTGCTTCGATTTGTTTTTCGATGTTGAAGTTAAACATATCTAAATCAAGGCTTTCGTCTTGAAAAAAAGGAGTCGTTACGGCAGGATATACGCCAATCCAAGATGGTTTCATATTGCAAAGAGTAAGTGATATAATTAATTAATGATAGAATTTAGAAAAAAATACTCTTTTCTAAATTGATAAGACAAAATTAGATGTTAGAGAAAATAAAAACTTATCTTAAATTCACTAATAGTTATACTAAATTATTCATTTTTTATGAATAAATCTTAATATTGAATAAATTAGTATTTAATTGCTTGTGGTCTTT